>CAZHUG010000046.1:0-16944 GCA_964535405.1 uncultured Oscillospiraceae bacterium
TCAGCCACCGCGTCCGGCATACGAGCGCCGTATAAAGCCTTCTCGTCGTGGGAAAGGTCGGGGGGGATAGAGGGAGCGAGCGTTAGATTAATCTTTTCTGAGCACGAATTCAAGCTCTCTATCAAGCTCGAAATTACATTGTTTTGTTCCATTAGATTCTCCTTTTGATCATTTCTCATTTTCTCTCATTTAGTACTAAAACACTTTGCTGACGAGCGGAATCACCAGTATTATGACCATTGCATAAACGAGTGTTATCATAGCTGTGCTATATTTGACAGACTCACGAATGGGTAGCGTCTCATTGGTGAGGATGACTCCCGAAGTCGGGCTTGATGCGTACGTAAGGTAGGCGCAGTTTGCGACGCAGCCTATTGCTATTGCCGTGACCATAACCATTTCGATGGACACGCTGGAATATGACAACAGGACGGGTATGAAAACGCTGGTGCTGACCGTTGCCGAAACCGTGTTCGACATGAAGTTTGTTGAAAAGCACGACACAAAAACGCCAATTGCTATAACTACGAGCGCGGGTACAGCCGACGCAATGGGAGCCAGCAGGCTCTTAAACGCCTCGACTATGCCAAAGGCCTCACTGCCCAGATATGCGGCAAAAAACATGACCGCGCCGAGGAAAACCACCAGTGACCAGTTGACCTTTGACAGCGCATCGCCCAGCTCCACCATCGGCTTTCCGTCATCGTTCTTGACAAGGCAGAGCAGTGCAACCGCAAGACATGCCGCTGTCGGCACGCCTATGTTGCTAAAATAGGTGCTCACCGGTCCGAGGAAGCTCATGTAGGGCAGAATCCAGCAGACAATGACCGCCATCATGCTGAAGGTCGCAATTTTTCCGGCGCGATTAATGGGATTTGCCTTGAGCCGTTCGCGGATGGCCGCGTCATCGAAGTTGATAAACTTGGAGCAATCCGGGCGATAAAACAGCCTGATTATAAGCAGCGCCGCGACAACGCAGACAATTCCGAACGGGATGCTCACGCTGAGCCAGCCCACGAGGTTGATTTCATAGCCCAGCGCACTCATGAACGCCATTATAACCGTGGGAATTGGTCTGGCAAACGGCCAGATGCCGTCCGTAATGGTGGTGATCCACAGAGTCAGCAACAGACTTGCCTTATAGAACTTGTCTGCCCGTGTATATCCTATCGACTCTGCAACGCTGTCAATAAGCTTCAGGAAAATGAAGCACATGACAACAGGATAAACGACTGTGCCAATCAGTATTATTGCCATGCAGAGCAGAAAGAAAAAGACGTAGGGTCTGCCCTTGACGATCTTCCTTGAAATAATCCACTCTGCTATGTACTGCATCGCGCCATTATCGAGCATGACCTGAACGATGATTAGCATCGGAATTATAACCACGTTAACACTGTTGCCCCACAGTGTGTTGAATACAGTTTGGCCGGGCATAACACCTGTCAGTGCCAGCGCACACATAGCCAAAAAACTTGTCCAGCCGGTTCCGATTCCTATCCACAGAATTATGGTTGGAACGAAAACCGCCAGCATACCGATACCGGCTTCAGTTAATCCTCCCACAGCCGGAAGAAATAGCTTTATCAAAACTCCAACTACTACAGCAAAAAAGAGGATTCCATAGTTTTTCCTGTCCATTTTCTTCTCCTTCTAGTGAGAGAGAAAAATCGGTGTTTCTGTCTTTAGAACATATGCCGCAATAAAACCTTGCCTTGCTCTGCCATGTAAAAACTGACTATCCGACACATTAATCTTCACTGTTAAAATATCATATTGTTTTTTCTAACACTCTTTTCATCTCGTTCTTATCCAGCTTGCCATTGGGCAGCTTTGGAAGCTCAGACAGGATAATGACTCTGTCCGGGATTTTATATTTTGCCAGCTCCTGCGCCGCCCAGCCCCGCAGCTCCTCCGACGAGTAGGCATAGCCGGAAGCCAGAGAGACGAATAAAGCTGTTCTCTCGCCAAGACCCTCATCAGGATATGCAACCAGGCAGGCCTCGGCGACTTCCCTGCGCTTGGAATAGACTGACTCGACCTCATAGGGCACGATGTTATATCCGCCGCGGATGATGATATCCTTCTTGCGACCTGTGATGCTTATGTTTCCATCCGCATCGAAGCAGCCCATGTCTCCGGTCATGAACCAGCCGGAGTCTGTGAAGGCGGCACTCGTCATTTGCGGCTGACCATAATACCCGCCCATCACTCCCGGACCCTTGCAGACCACTTCCCCGACCGCGCCGACGGGGGCGGCGGAGCCGTCTTCCAAAATTACAGCTACCTGTGCGTGTGTGCAGGGTTTGCCGACCTTGTTATAGCGCACATCTTCGCCATCGTGCAGGTCAGCCATTGCAAGCGCGGATACCTCAGACATGCCGTAGGCGTTGAGTAAACGGCAGCCCAGCCGCTCATCGAACCATTTTATGCACTTTTTGATGCTGGGCGCTCCGGCAATCATGCCACTGCGCAGGCTGCCCAGGTCGGGCTTGACCCCGAGCTTCTCATAGCACTCGATTTCACGCTCGTACATGGTGGCGACGCAGTATTGTATGGTCGCATTTTCTCTTTCTATCAGCTCCAGCGCCCCGCCTGCCGAAAAGCGCTGCATCGTCAGGAGTGTCCCGCCGGAGCGAACTGACACTAGCATTCCCATGATTCCAAACATATGACACATCGGCACGGGAACAAACGAAGCGTCCGTTTCGAGCATGTGAAATCTCTCCTGGATATCCGCCGAGGGCAATGTGAGATTCTCGTATAACATAACAACGCCCTTGACCCTTCCGGAGCTGCCGGAGGTGCAGACGACGACAAGCGGGTCGCGCGCGTCAAGCTCCTCACAATACTGCCGGTCAGGGCTGTCTTTTATAATCGGTATAAGCCCGTCACAGGGCTTCGAGATATCTATCTGGAGCAGGTCAATTTCTTCTGATGCGCAGCGCAGAATCTTCGTATGTTCATCTGTGCAGGTCACGCCAAGGCGCGGCTGTGTCATGGACACAATGCGCTTGAGCTCATGTTCCTTATACTGAATATTGCACGGAACCAAGACCGCCCCGATCGATACGGCGGCAAAAAACAGCTCCACCATCTCACAGCAATTTGGAAGGCAGGTGAGCAATTTATCCCCCCGCCTCACTCCGCGGCGGGATAGCTCCTCTCCCAAAGCCGCTGCGCGTTGAGCAAGCTCTGAATAGGAAATCCGATGTCTCGTGTCATACACTGCGGTCCTCTGCGGTGTATGCGAGGCCCAGTATTCCAAGTTAAACTTATTTTGCGTATACATGAGCCTTCCTCCTGTTTTTTGAGTTTACCCATGTGCGGCAATTATAGCCGCACATGGGTAGCTTCTGTTTTTACTGACGGAAGTCCTCAACAGGACGCTTGTTTATTGTCTTGCCCTCGTACATAGCGGCAATTTCTGCCTCGCTGTAGCCAAGCTCCGCGAGCACCTCTTCGTTATCCATGCCAAGCCCGGGCGCACCGCGCCAAACCTGTCCGGGCCTGTTTTTCATGACCGGCATCGGCGCGACGCCCTTCATGTCGAAGCCGTGGAAGCTCTTCCAGGTTGTGAATGATTTTCTCATGTTCCAGTGCTCCGTGGCAAGCACGTCGGCGTAGGTCATGACGCGGCTTGCGGGGATGCTGTGCGCCAGAAGCTCGCGCTCGGCCTCTTCCGCCGTGACGGTAGCGACATACTCACGTATCGCCTTGTCCCAGGCATCTCCGGCAGGGGTGTTTTTGGCGATGAGCGAGCCGCCCTCGGGGTTGTGCTCGCTTCCATAGGGAAGACCCAGCCAGTCCGCGCCAACCCTCATGGTGTTTCCACCGATCCCGACGACATAGACATTTTGATCATCTGACGCGGTGAAAGGACCCCAGCCGGCGATGGCAGAGTTAAACTTAGACTCGTCGCCATAGGTCTGGCCCTTACTTGCGTAGTCCGTGAGATACAGCTGTTGACGCATCATGATCTCGACCTGGCTCAGGTCGATGCTCTCACCAACTCCAGTGCTCAAAACGCGAAGATATGCAGCAAGAGCGGAGAATGCGATGTACATGCCTGCCTGAGCGTCGCAGGAGAAGGGCGCGACAGAGCCGTTGTTCTGGTTCATAAAGCCGGAGGCCGCCTGCCCGATGCCGTCGTATCCGCCGCGCTTATAGTAATATGGATCGCCGTTCTGACCGTAGCCCGAAACGTGAACTATGACGAGCTTGGGGTTCCAGCCCCAGAGAACCTCGTCACTGAGTCCCCATTTATCGAGAGTGCCGGGCTTCCAGCCCTCAATGTAAATGTCCGCACCCTCGAGCACCTTTTTGAATATCTCTTTTCCCTTCTCGGACGGAATATCGAGAGCCAGGTTCCGGCTGTTGCGCCGCTCCATCTCAAGAGTCAGTGGCACTCCATGTCTGGAGGTATCAGGAATCCGTGGATTTTCAAGCCATAGAAGGTCGGCTCCGTGGTCTGCAAGCATGGTAGCACCCATAGGTCCTGCCATATTTGTTGCACTATGAACAACGCGTAACCCGTCTAGTGTGCCAAAACTGGGCTTGTTGGGGTTTTTCCACATAATTGTCATTCCTTTCGGTTTTTATATATTTTCTTACTTGCTGTACTTTTTCACGATCTGCCTGCCGGCTATATGAACCATGACCTCGTTTGTTCCGCCTGCGAGCTGCCAGCCTCTGGAGTCTCTCCAGCATCTGGACGCGCGGGTCTCGGTAGTGTATCCGATTCCGCCGAAAATCTGCATGGCATCGTCGCAAACCTCTGTCGAGGTCTTGCCGATGTATCTCTTAGCCAGCGCGGAGGTGAGGCGAATGGACTCGCCGTTATCATGCTGCCACGCACACATGTTGAGCATGTTGCGCATGTTGATGACCTTGATCTCCATGTCGGCCAGCATCTGCTGAATCTGCTGGAACTTAAATATGGGCTGATTAAACTGAATTCTCTGTCCGGCATAGACCGCTGCATCCTCAAGCGCGGCTTCTGCAAGACCCAGAGCCTGGGCGCAGATGAGCAGACGCTCGATCTCGAAGTTTTTCATCAGCTGAAGGAAGCCCTTGCCGACTTCGCCGACAAGGCAGCTCTCGTCGCACTCAACATCGTCAATATACATTTCACAGAAAGCAGTTGTTCCCTGGCCGATCTTCTGAAGCCTGGCGGTGGAAATGCCCTTGCTCTTGAGCGGCACCATGTACATGGACATACTCTTGTTCTCTCTGGCGGGGTCTTCCTCCTTCGCCACGATGATGGTCAGGGGTGACACGTCGCCGTGGGTGACAAAGGTCTTGGTTCCATTGAGAACTATCTTATCCCCGACCCTCTTTGCGGTGGTGGTCATGGAGCTGTTGTCGGAGCCTGCCTGCGGCTCTGAAATGGCGAGCGAGAAGCAGGACTGTCCGGTCTTCTCATAGGCTTCCATGGTCATGCGAATCTGCTCGGGTGTTCCCATCTCAAGCATGTCATACATGTTGAGTATGTTGGAGATGAAGGGCATCGTACCGGCGGTGAGACGGCTTATCTCTTTTGCAAACAGCATGAGGGTCTGCATGTCGCAGGGCGTTCCGCCGTACTCCTCGGGCATGCCCAGAAAGCCGAAACCTGCGGCGACGAACTCTTTACACACGTCTTCGGGCACTTCGTGATCCTCATACCACTTTTTAACCTCGGCCTCGGGTGCATAGCGGGCCATAAAATCTCCGAGACTCTCGAGCAGCAGCTCCTGCTCATCAGTAATTCTGAAATCCATTTGTTATCTCCTTTTTCTCACTTTGATAGTTTGTTATTAGCGACGTTAAGAGCCACTTTTCATAAAGTCGTTATCCTCGCCAAGCCTGGCAAAGGGCCCCTCATAGCTCAAGAAATTTTCGGGCTGGTCAAAGCTCGTGGAGACATAATCCAGTCCCCATTTGTTGGCTATAAGCCCGCGCTCTTTCACATATTGGCTGTCCTTTAGCTCACCCGTATGTAGAACGGGTGACATACAGCAGTCAACCCGGCGGGAGAACTCCACCCACTCATCGAAGTTGCGCCCGGCAAAGAGCCTGACTATTTCGCAGTAGAAGGGGTTTTCCCTGCTTGCCGCCTCGCTGTGGTGCTCAATTAAATGCTCACAGCCGAGCGCCGTGCAGAAGTTTATGAAGAACTTCTCCTCAAGTGCGCACAGGGCAATGAACCTGCCGTCTTTGGTCTTAAAAATTCCGTAGCCGATGCCGTGATCGTTTATGCCGTGCTCTTCTCCGCTTGCCGAGTTATGAGTGACATGCAGGCCCATAAACGAGAGCATCGCGTCTGTCAATGAAACGTCTTGATATGAGCCACTTCCGCTGCGTGCACAGGATACAAGCCCGACAGCAAGTGCTTCGCTCGCCGCCATACCGGCAACTAAATCTGCAATCGCGATCTGCGGCTTTATAGGTGTGCCTTCAGAATCCATGAGCTGGTCAAGCACGCCGGACATCGCAAGATAGTTCAGATCATGTCCCGCCAGATGCGCCATGGATGTGTTCTGACCGTAACCCGTGAGTGACACATATGCAAGCTTCGGGTTAATGCGGCACAGCGTCTCAAAGTCAACACCGAGCCGGGCAGTGACGCCGGGGCGGAAGCCCTCGATCACGGCATCCGCGGTCTTCACGAGCTCATAGAAGGTTTTTTTGTCGGCTTCGGACTTGAGATCCAGCGAGACGCTTTTTTTCCCGCGGCTCATCGAGCGGAAAATCGCGCCCTCTTCCCCGTTTATTCTATCCATGAATCTGGCAGGGTCGCCGTGCTTGTCCTCAACCTTTATGATCTCTGCGCCACGCTCCTGCAGGCGCAGTGTTGCAAACGGTCCGGGGAAATAGCGGGTAAGATCAAGAATTCTAATGCCGTTTAGCATATGGTTTTACCTCTTTTCACTTTTTCTTGCCCGCCATTTTACGCGGACAGGAAAATCACACTCTGGGAAGTGCCTTTGATGTCTTGATGGAGACCTTTGCCAGGATGTAGCAGGCTGCGGCAAAGACAACGCCGATGATCATTACCACATCGTAGCCGCCGGTCCAGTCGATGATATATCCGAACAGGGTTGAGCCGATAGCAGAGCAGAAGGTTCCGAAGCTCATCGCGTTGGAATATATCTGTGCATAGTCCTTGCCATTGCCGAAGCATTCCTTGGCGATAATGGGAGACTCGACAGCGCAGGCGCCATGCGTGCAGCCATAAAGGAAGATGCACACGAGCAGAACGGGGATGGGTGCAGCGCCGCGGGTAACGAGAATGACGCCCATCCCGATAAAGCCGAGACCGTAGGCGAGAATGAGACCGAGGTTTAAGCTCTTGTCGCTGATCGCGCCGAGTCCGATCTTGCCAAACAGCTGACCGTACATTGCGCAGGAGCTGATGGTTGCGGCCAGAATCAGGGGATAGCCCAGTGCGGTTGCATAAGAAGTCCAATAGAAGTTGATGCAGGTGATGAAGGAAATGAGTCCGCAGAGCAGCGCAAAGGTGTAGAAGGTGCTGCTCTTCATTGCAGTCTTAAGTGCGACTGCCGCGCCGATGGGATTGCTTGCGCCGCCCTTGGCAGCCTCAGCAACCTCCTCGTAGCCGTAGGGCACCTGGCCCTTGTCGGCGGGATAGCTGCGGAGCATAAACAGACTCGGTACGCCGATGAACACCAGCGAGACCACGGCCTCAACCCAGTAGCCGGCGCGCCATCCGCTGGCGGTGACGACTGCGGCGATGCCGGGCTGCAGGATCATGCCGGCAACACCGGAGAAGGCCATCGCAAGTCCGATGAAAAAACCACTGCGCTTGTTGAACCAGCGGCTTATCATTGTGGGAATCAAAATGTACATAGGACCGGCAACGCCGAAGCCCTGGATTGCAGCACCGATGTATATCACAATAAGACTATTTGCGACGGCAAACAGCGCGAAGGAACCGGCAACGCAGATGGCGCAGATGACACCAACGGTGCGAATGTCAACCTTTGCAGCAAGTCTGCCCATAACCGGCAGCGAGAAGGACATGACGAGGCAGACAATGGTCATATAAATCGAAAATGTTCCCTTGCCCACGCCGAAGGCATCCGCCACAACAGCGTAGAAAACACTTGCAGTACTAAAAACAATGCCGACGCCACCAAAAACGATCAGGCAGCATGCGATAGCAATTACATACGCGTAATTTGATTTCTTTTTTTCCACAAAAATTCACTCCTCATGATAATGTGTGTTACATTTTTTGTTTCCCGACTTCTCTTTTCTGCACGAACAGCATCAGCGGCCTATAGAATCACGCCCTTTCCGATCGCTAGTGGCTTACGGTTAATTAATTAGCAAACTTTGTGCCCAACTGTGAGAATTTCGGAATGTTTGTGAAAAACGTACTATACGGAGTGACATTGTCCGACATTTTAACCAAGACAACTTCATGTTTTATCCATAACGCCTTATAGTGCAAATTAAGCGCCAAAACATTAACGTTAAATATTGTTCAATGTTGTCGAATCTCAGGCAACATTGTCCTAAACTGTGCTTTTTGCCAGGAAACAACTGCCTGAAACCGCGTCTTTCTCTTGTGCTTAGACAGTTATTTTCAATTTTCTGCCCTTTTTAGCTGTGCGACTGTGCAATATTGTTTGGCACGTAAGTTGCTACAATAATTAACTGAGCACATTTCCACATAATTTGATGAGGTGATAAAGTGAAAATAGTAGTGTGTTTCAAAATTGTTCGCGAGGAAAGCGAAATCGTGGTCAATGCCGACAGGACTCTAAATGCCGAAAAGGCATCATGCGTTGTCAGCCCCTATGACTGCAATGCAATAGAGGCGGCAATGAAGCTTGCCGACGCCGCCGGAGACAGCACAGTTGTCGCCGTCACCGCAGGCAGCATGGTAGAAAACAGCAAAATGAGAAAGGCCGCACTGTCCAGAGGGCCTGCCGAGCTGTACGCAGTTAAGGCGGACGATCTGGACAGCGCAGACAGCTTCGTGGTTGCTAACACTCTCAAAAGTGCAATTGAGAAGCTCGGCGGGGTTGATCTTGTTATCTGCGGCGAGGGCTCTGCCGATATGTACAGGCAGCAGACCGGCTGTGTTCTCGGCGCGCTCATGGGTGTCCCCACCATAAACGCCGTGTCCGCCATAACTCCCGTGGACGGCAAGCTGCGCGTCGAGCGCTCAGCGGACGACGGAATAGAAATTCTGGAGGTCTCACTTCCCGCCGTTCTGTCTGTGACCAGTGACATCTGCCCGTCGAAGATCCCCAGCATGAGGGATATAATGGGTGCAGGCAAAAAGCCCACCACCTGTGACGCATTGGCAGATGTATGTGCAGATGCCGATGCAAAGCTCACAACCGTGAGCGTTCTTGCACCGGAGGACACCGCACGTGCCGGGCGCATCGTGAACGGAGACAGCGATGAGTCTGTGCGTGAGTTCTTTGATATGATCCAGAAGTCGCTGAAATAAGGAGGACTAAACAGTGGAAAAACTAAAGAATATATGGGTTGTCGCATCAAATCCTGCGGCAATCGCCGAGCTCACCACGGGAGCTGCCGCTCTCGGAGAGCAGGTCACTCTCGTCTACGCAGGAAACCGCGAAGACGCAGTGAACGCCGAAAAGGCATATTACGCGGGCCCCCTCGGCACTGAAAGCTCCTTTGTCGGCTATGTCCCTGCCATCGCAAAGCTTGTCTCGGCTAAGGCACCGGATGCAGTGCTGATTGACTGCTCGAAAAACGGCCGCCTTGCCGCAGGATATATCGGCGCATTGTGCGGGGCGGCGGCGCAGGTGGACGCAGGCGAAATTGAGATTAGAGACGGCGTGGTTCAGACCACCCGCATGGTGTACGGCGGCAAAGCCATAAGCACCGAGCTGGGCGGCAAAACCGCCGTCATATGCGTGAGCTCCGGTGTCATGACCGCCGGCGAGTCTACGGCGGTCACTGACATTGAACTCATAAATTCCGAGGCCTGCGGCGGCGTTTGTTTCATCGAGAAACAGGCCGCAGCCCCAACCAACGTGAACCTGCAGGCTGCAAAGAAAATTGTAGGCGTCGGGCGCGGAGTGGGCGATGAGAGCGATCTTGAGCTCTGTCGCGAGCTGGCGGCGAAAATGGGCGCGGAGCTCGGCTGCACAAGGCCCATAGTCGAAGAAAAGCACTGGATGCCCAAGGAGACCTATATCGGCGTCTCCGGAGCCATGATCAAGCCTGATGTGTACTTTGCAATAGGCATCTCCGGGCAGGTTCAGCATACCGTCGGAATAAACAAGTCCGGCGTGGTCATCGCGATTGATAAAAACGACGCCGCTCCCATATTCAAGGGCTGCGACTACGGCATTGTCGGCGACCTGAAGAAAATCGTTCCCGCAATTATTAATATGCTCGGATAAAGCCGTGGCTCAAAAAACACCCCAATCGTTGACAGATAACGATTGGGGTGTTGCGCATAAAGCAGTGTGTGCTCCGGGGCGTCGCCTACATGCCCATTTCCTTGAGGCGCTTATAGAGCGTGCCTCTTGAGCAGCCCAGTTCCTCGGCGACCTTGGATTTATTTCCATTGTACTTTATCATGAGCTGACTTATCCGCTGCAACTCAATCTGCTGCCAGCTTGTCTGTGCAGCAAATTCTTTTCCCCCGTCCGGAACATTGCCGTTCTGCTGTGCTCTCATCATATTCATAGTGTCCGCAGGAAGGCTGTCCAGGGTGACCGTATCGCCGTTTGCAAAGTTTACGCAGCGCTCCACCACATTTCTGAGCTCGCGCACGTTACCCGGCCAGCTATAGCCTCTGAACAGCGAAACCACCTCAGGGCTGAAGCTTGTGACGTTTGAAATGCCCTTGCTGGAGAGCATTGAGAGAACATGCTCTATAAGCAGCTCCAGATCATCAATGTGTTCACGCAGCGGCGGGCTTATAAGCTTCACAATATTGAGCCTGAAATACAGGTCGGCGCGGAATGTCCCTTTTTGCGCGCATTCCCACAGATCCTTGTTCGTTGCCGCGATGACGCGAACGTCAAGCGGGATGTAGCGATTGCCTCCGATGCGGGAAATCACACTGTCCTCAAGCACACGCAGGAGCAGGCTCTGCATACTCAGCGGCATCTCAGAGACCTCATCCAGGAAAATAGTTCCGCCGTTGGCCTGCTCAAATTTACCGGCATATCCGCCCTTGAGCGCACCGGTAAACGCCCCGCTTTCATATCCAAACAGCTCGGTTGACATGAGTTCATTGGGAATTGCCGCACAGTTCACGGGCACAAAAGGTCCCTTTCGCCTTTCATTTGCCGAATGTATCGATTGCGCCAAAAGCTCCTTTCCCGTGCCGCTCTCTCCCTGAATCAGAACATTACTTCCGGTTTTAGACACACGCATAGCAATGCTTCGCAGCTCCTGCATCGGCGCTGCGTCTCCCTTGATGCTGTTGAAGTTATATCGAACCTCTTGCCCGCTTGTTTTATCGCCGGCCTTGCTTATATCCGTGCGGTGAAGCCGACAGCTTATGCCGCTTATCGCCCCCTCTTCCATAAGCTGTGAAAATTGAGCAAAATAGAAATGCGATCTACCATTTGCCTTTTTCAGCAGAAGCTCACGCCCAACAAGTTCCTGACCGGGTCGTAGAAATTTTTTTGCAAATGCCAAGTCACCCATAAAAGTACTGATGTTCTCAAACAGACCAATTGGCACGTTCTTGCCAAACTCCCGTTCAAACTCCTTTGTGACGAAAACAACATCCCCATCAGTGTCCAATATGATCTGCAGCTGTTTTTGATCGTATAAATCTGCAAAAACAAGCTTTCTCTGCTGTTCAAGGAAAGGATAGCTCAGCATATTTGTGAGCTCGAGCGTCGAATCCTGCAAAAATGAAACAAGACTTTTAAGGAAGTTGGTATATTCACTCTTATGCGCAAAGGTAACGTTAGCGCCGCGGTAATCTCTCACAGGATCATCGTCATACTGTGCAAAGCAAACATAGTCCGAGAATAGCTGAAGATAGTTTTCTTCTCCGACGCGGCAGCAGGTACGCTGTTTTGCATTGAGCTGATTTGCGGCGAAAACGCCGACATTCTCTTCGGTAAACTTTGTTCCGTGCCTTATTCCCTTTTCTCTAAGCTCGTCAAGCATATCACGGTTCCCGCCCGTGCGGTATACAGCAAGCTCGGGGTCGAGATAGAATATGGCGCAACCGATTTCAGCAAGTGCGCTCTCGCGCTTGATGATGATATCGTCTATCATAGCCAGCCTGTACTTTGTCAGCGTTGTCACCCTGTCAAACACAGAAAAATCTCTATGATTATCGCTGAGCCGCTCGGTGTACTGCGCGACCCCGCTTTTTATTGAGCGCCCCCATTCATCAATCAGATAGCTGTAGCTATTATCGTTCTGCGGCTGCTTGCCATTGCAAACGTCGCGTTTTAGCTTGCTCAGATATATATCACGCTCAGAAGAATAAATAACACGTAAGTCCATATGAATTCCTTCCTTATGTCATCTTCGATAACTGTTAAAAATTGGACATTTTGTTACAGTTTTGAACATTGTCAGATGTTTTTACATAAAATCAAGTCTAAAATCATTAGACATCTAGACAAATCGATGTGTCCATGTTAAACTATGATATAAAAATATCATTTTTCATGTTTGCTGCGCACAAAAGTAGTCAATTATGTACAATTGCATTGTAGGTGAAAAAAGATATTTTGTCAACACTTCGTTTTTTAGCAGTGAACTGTTCATTTTTGTGCGCCCCGTTTTGTATGTGTGAAGTTGGGAGACTATTAATGATAAATCCAACACAAAAAAGAAGACATGTTCAAACCCAGACACAAAAGATGTCGCAGGGAGCTATCCTTTCCTGCCGCGTGCTGGAGATGGGCGAGCCGGAGCTGAGGGATTTTTTGTATGACACCGCCATGTCCAATCCTCTTATAGAGCTGGACAGCGTGATGCTGTCCTCGCGCTCAGGCAGCAAGAGTGAAGCTTCAGACAGCTGGCGTGGCAGCTCGTATCCGGCAGATGATTATTACGGTAAATATGGGAAGACACACATGGACACCGATCTGCGCCATCATCTGCGTTTGCAGCTTCCAAATCGCGGCTTTGATTCTTGTGAGCAATCTGTCCTACTATATATTATTGAGTGCCTTGATGATAATGGCTTTTTCTCTGATTCAGAAATTTCAATTTCAAAGAGGTTCGGGGTATCTGCCGATCGTGTCCTGGAGCTTCTGTCGGTTATACAGTCTCTCGACCCCGCCGGAGTTGCTGCGCGTTCTCTGACGGAGTGTCTTTCGCTTCAGCTTAAGTCGGATTATCCGGGGGAGACCCTCGCCGCGGAGCTCGTCAGTAATTATATGGACGAGATATCAAAAAATCAGCTCAAACGCATTGAATCCAGAACGGGACGCAGTCTGGACGAGGTTCTGGATGCGTTGGAGCTTATCCGCAGCTTAAATCCCCGCCCCTGCGAAAAATTCAACTCAGACCGGAGCAATTACATTAGACCGGACGTAATAATCAAAGATACTGAATCAGGCTTTGTGATAAGCCTTGATACCTACGGGTCGGATATATTCCGCATAGACGAGTCTTATTATTCTTCACTGAGCAGCATCGGCACCAAGGATGTTGAGCAATATGTCTCCGAGCAGTACAAGAGCGCCAACACGATCAAGCAGTGCATAGAAAGTCGGCGCAAAACTCTCCTGCGGGTGAGCGAGTGTATCTTTAATAAGCAAAAGAAATTTTTCTATGGGGGCAATCAATATCTGCTGCCATTGACCCTGCAAGACGTAGCGCTCGAGCTCGGGGTACATAAGTCTACAGTCTCCAGAGCGGTCAAGAATAAGTATCTCCAATGTCAGTGGGGTCTATTTGAGCTTAAATATTTCTTTTCAAACAAGCTGACGTCCGCGAACGGCGAGGGTGATAGCTACAACGCGAAGTCCGTGCTGTTGCGGATAATTGATGGGGAGCCGAAGAGCCGTCCCTATAGCGACCAGAAACTGTGCGAGCTTCTCGCCCAAGAGGGTGTCAGCATCTCCCGGCGCACCGTCACAAAATACCGCGAAGCCGCCGGCATCCGGAATACCACCGGCAGAAAAGAGTTCACCTCCGACTGCGGAGCTTAAGTATATATGCCCGCAAAATAGGAAATGCAACAAAATGCAGTAGCCTTAAAAGTCTGCTGCGGCTAATATATCGCAGGCTCAACCAGAGCGATTGACGGAGCTTTTTCCCGCCGCCGCCTGAAACTGCGATTTTTTGTGAGTATAGCTTATTTTATTGGAAAAAGTTTTGACAAACAACAGCATGTGTGATAATCTGGTTTCCGCCCGCGTGCTTGGTTTGAGGTTGGCGCCTTTCCCCCTCTTACTCAGACGCCGGGAATGAAAAACAGAAAGGAAGATTCAAATTGATTACAAAAGATCAGAAGACTACAGTTATTTCCTCTAACGCCACCCATGAGGGCGACACCGGTTCTCCCGAGGTTCAGGTTGCCATTCTCACCGAGCGCATCAAGCAGCTCACCGAGCACCTGAAGCATCATCCGAAGGACAACCACAGCCGTCTCGGCATGTATAAAATGGTCGGTAAGCGTCGTCGCCTGCTCGACTACCTCGCCAAGAAGGACATTGAGCGTTATCGTACGCTGATTGCCAAGCTGGGCATTCGTAAGTAAGTAGTAAGTTTGCCACTCTGAAGGGTATGAAGGATTTTGGTCGTGGGGATAATTTAATACCATCCCCACGACTTTTTATCGCAAAAAAGGCTGTGCGAGAGTTTTTATCCATCAGCCCTTGACCGCAAGCAGCAGATTTTTGTTTATTTTGCCGCCGTGCGGCAAAAGCTAAGAGAAGTATTGTTAATTTACCCGGGGCGGCCTACTTTAGTATTTGAAAATACGTCTGCAGGCAGGCGCATTTTCAAGTGCTAAACGTCCGCTCCGAGAAAAAAATAAAAAAGGAGCTATGTAATGATTATTACAAAAAGAGAATACCCCAACAAGAAAAATTACGAGATCGATTTCTGCGGCAGACCCCTGCGCATGGAGATCGGCCACATGGCAGAGCTTGCCAACGCCGCCATCATGGTTCAGTACGGTGAGACCTCTGTTCTCGTCACCGTGACCGCATCCGCCCGCCCCAGGGACGGCATCGATTATTTCCCCCTCTCCGTCGACTTCAACGAGAAGCTCTACGCAGTCGGCCGCATCCCCGGCTCTTTCATGCGTCGTGAGGCAAGACCCTCCCTGCCCGCCGTTCTGGCAAGCCGCCTCATCGACAGGCCCATGCGTCCCCTGTTCCCCTCCGACCTGCGCAACGATGTCGCCATTCAGTGCGAGGTCATGTCAATCGATCGCGACTGCTCGCCCGAAATTACAGCAATGATAGGCGCTGCTGCCGCAGTCGCCATCTCCGATATCCCCTTCAACGGCCCCATGGCCGGAATCAGCCTCGGTTGGGACGGCGATAAATATTTCTTCAACCCCACCCACGCCGAGCAGGAAACCAACCGCATGACTGTCACCATCGCCGCAACCCACCAGAAGGTCGTCATGATTGAGGCCGCCGGCGATCAGATTCCCGACGATGTCATGTATGAAGGCATCGTTCAGGCTCACGCCCAGATGCAGCCCGTTCTCGACCTGATCGACAAGATGGTCGGGGAAATCGGCAAGCCCGACTTTGAATATGACCATGCCTCCTTCGACGACGCTCTGTTCGAGACGCTCTGCGCAAACGAGATGAGCGGCATGGAGCATTGCATGGATACCGACGATAAGAACGTCCGCGAGGCCCGCGTCAACGAGTGGATTACCGCAGTTGAAGCAAAGTACAGCGAGACATATCCCGACATGATGCAGTACATGGAGGAAGTTCTCTATCGTATGCAGAAGATGATCGTCAAGAAGTGGCTGCTCGCCGGCAAGCGCGTCGACGGTCGTGCAATGAACGAGCTTCGCCCCCTGGGCGCCGAGGTCGGTCTTCTGCCCGTCGTGCACGGCTCCGGTATGTTCTCCCGCGGGCAGACCCAGTGCCTGTCAATAGCCACCCTCAACACCATCTCGATGTGCCAGAAGCTTGACACCATCTGGGAGGAAGAGGAAAAGCGCTATATGCATCACTACAACTTCCCCGGCTATTCCACCGGCGAAGCCAGGAACCAGCGCAGCACCGGCCGCCGCGAGTACGGCCACGGCGCTCTGGCAGAGAAGGCTCTTGAGCCTGTTCTGCCCTCCAAGGAGGACTTCCCCTACGCCATCCGCGTGGTCAGCGAAATTCTCTCCTCCAACGGCTCCACCTCTCAGGCAGCCGTCTGTGGCAGCACCCTCGCCCTCATGGACGCCGGTGTGCCCATCAAGGCAGCTGTTGCAGGTATCTCCTGCGGCCTGATTCAGGACGGCGATGATTTCACCACCTTCATCGACATTCAGGGTGTCGAGGATTTCCATGGCGAGATGGACTTCAAGGTCGCCGGAACCCGTGACGGCATCACTGCCATCCAAATGGACCTCAAGAACGACGGTCTGACGCACGAGATCATCAAGAATGCCCTTGAGACCACTCACGAGGCACGCAACCAGATTCTCGACCAGATCATGCTCCCCTGCATCAGCGAACCCCGCAAGGAGCTTGCCAAGACCGCACCTAAGATGATCAAAGTTGTCATTAAGCCCGAGAAAATCCGCGAGGTCATCGGCTCCGGCGGCAAGGTCATCCAGAAGATCTGCGCCGACACCGGCTGCAAGATTGATATCGAGGACTCCGGCAACATCTATATTGCCTCCGAGGATATTGAGGCCTGCCGCGCCGCTCAGGCAACCATCGAGAACATCGTTTTCGAGCCGGAAGTCGGCAAGCTGTACTACGGCAGGGTTGTGCGCATCATCCCCATCGGCGCCTTCATTGAGCTTGTGCCCGGCAAGGATGGCATGTG
>CAZHUG010000047.1:0-13699 GCA_964535405.1 uncultured Oscillospiraceae bacterium
TATTGTACTACTTAGCTAATACAACGTTACACAGGAGGTGCGATATGGATTGGCAAATAAGAAATGACTTACCGATATATTCACAGCTCATATGGCAGATAAAATTTGGCATAGTTTCGGGTGAGCTTCTGCCGGGTGAGCGGATAAGTTCGGTTCGTGAGTTGGCGGTGGATGCGGGCGTGAACCCGAATACGATGCAACGGGCTCTGCAGGAGCTTGAGCGTGAGGGGCTGGTTTTTTCCCAGCGGACCTCGGGAAGATACGTGACGGAGGATTTAAAAATGATTGAAGATGTAAAGCTTACACTTGCCGAAGGGCAGATTAAGAGTTTTCTTGACGCTATGGAACGGCTCGGCTATCACAAAGAGGAAATTATCAGCTTGCTGGAAACCAGGGTTGAGAAGGGGGAGAGCAAAAATGGAGAACTTTAAGTGCGCAGGGCTCAGCAAGGCTTACGGAAAGGTTCAGGCGCTGATCGATGTCAATATAAGCATCGAGTCCGGGCGTGTTGTCGGTCTGTTGGGGCCAAACGGCAGTGGCAAGACCACTCTAATCAAGCTGGCGAACGGCCTTCTTAGCCCGAGCGCCGGTCAGGTACTCATCTGTGGCAAAGCTCCGGGCCCCGAGACAAAGGCCAATGTATCCTATCTCTCCGACAAGCTCAGCCTGCCCGAGTGGATGAACGCGGGACAGCTCATGGATTTGTACCTGGATTTCTACACAGACTTCGATAAACAGCGCGCTTTAGAAATGCTGGAGCGTCTGGGCATCGACAGTGGGCAGAAAGTCAAGCAGATGTCCAAGGGGACACGCGAAAAGGTTCAGCTCATTCTGGTCATGAGTCGCGCGGCAAAGCTCTACTTGCTCGACGAGCCCATCGGCGGTGTTGACCCGGCCACGCGTGACTATATTTTGGACACGATCATCAAAAACTATAACCCCGAGGCGTCAGTTGTCATCTCCACACATCTCATAAGTGATGTTGAGTCGGTTTTGGACGATGTAATATTCATAAATCAGGGCAGAGTTGTGCTCCAGTCCTCAGTGGACGATATCCGCGAGCAGAACGGAAAGAGCGTCGATGCTCTGTTTAGGGAGGTATTCAAATGCTAGGCAAACTTATAAAGCACGAGTTTCGCGCGACGTCGCGCATAATGGGGCCTATGCTGCTGGTCGTTCTGGCGCTGTCTGTTCTTGCAAGGTTTTCGATTGTAGTGCTCGAAAACGGAGGCAGCAACTTCCTGACTTTGCTTGCGGGCCTGGTCATGTTTGCCTTTGTAATCGGTATAATCGCAGCAAATCTGATGTCAATAATTGTAATGGCACAGCGTTTTTATAAAAACCTGCTCGGTGACGAAGGCTATCTCATGTTTACTCTGCCTGCCAGCGTCCACAGCATTGTCTGGTCAAAGCTCATCGTCTCTGTCGTATGGTTTTTTGCGACCGGCCTGCTTATGATGCTGACGATATTCGTCATGGTTTCCAGCGTCGATATGCTCGCCGCAGTAAAAGACATCTTCCGTGAATTAGGGCTGGCCATTGATATTATCGGCTCGGCTAACATAAGCGGATACATCTTTGAAGTGCTGCTGATCATATTCTTGGTCGGAGCTACGACCTGCCTGCAGTTTTATGCCGCTATGGCTCTGGGACACAGCTTTGCAAATCACAAGGGAATTTTAAGCGTAGTGTTTTTCTTTGCCATCAGCTTCGCTTTCCAGTTTATCAGCACTCAGATAATAGTGGTGCTAAATCATTCCAATGCCTTTGACGTTTTCAACCGCGCACTGTCACAGGCGGAGGTACTGGCCGGCACACACAAGGTGCTCCTCAGCTTTGCCGTTTATATTCTGGCTGGCGGCGCCATCAACTATGTCATCACCACACTGACTCTGAAAAAGAGACTAAACCTCGCATAAGCTTGATTTTAGGCAAAAAAACGGGAGGGTACTTATGACCCTCCCGTTTTATTTCGCGCAGACATTATGCTGCCTGGCCTTCCTCATCGCGCTCCCTGAACAGAAGCGAGATGCACCATATGGCGGCGAGTCCAACCAACGTGTATATCACGCGGCTGACCGTTGCATTCGTGCCTCCGAAAAGCCATGCCACGATATCGAAGCGGAACAGTCCTATGCTGCCCCAGTTCAGGCCGCCAATGATAGCCAGTAAAAGCGCTATACGATCCATAATCATTTTATTGCCCCCTTTATTTAGGCTTGTTTCCCCAATATAATGCCCGAGCGAGGACCCTTTTATTCATTCGACAAAACTAGTGTCAAAATGATCTCATTCGCTCTTGCAAGGAATGATTTTTTGCGGTATCTTATGTCTACAGCTTATCCAATTGCTGGCTCGCAGCTGCGGGCCATCATGCGGGGACCCGGCTCATATCTTTATCCCACAACCCTGTTTTGGCGGACTGAAAAAATTCGGTCCGCCGCCTTTTTTCGCGCAAATGCGCACAAGATATGGTATAGCATTATGACAAAGCTACAACATATGCAAAGGAGACGAAGATTATGCAAGCCGTTCTGCATAGATCAAGAACAGGTCGAACCGGAATCATGCAATTGCCTGTAAACGAAATTGACCCAAACCCGAACCAGCCCAGACGCACATTCGACGAGGAGGGACTGCGCGAGCTGGCATCGAGCATATCGGAATACGGGGTTATAAGCCCGCTGTCCGTGCGCATGCATTACGGACGGTATGAGCTGGTGGCGGGCGAGCGCCGACTGCGTGCCGCAAAGCTTGCCGGGCTCAAGACCGTGCCTTGCGTGGTGCTGGATGTGGATATGGAGGAATCTGGAATGCTGGCAATGATTGAAAATATCCAGCGGCAGGATTTGGACTTTATAGAAGAAGCACGCGGCATCTCAAACTTGATGCGCATGTTTGACATCAGTCAGGAGGAGGCCGCGCGCAGAATAGGCAAGTCACAGTCTGCTGTAGCCAACAAGCTCCGGCTGCTGCGCCTGCCACCGGATGTACAGGTGACCCTTTTAAACCGTGGACTGACAGAGCGACACGGACGAGCCCTGCTCCGTTTGGAGACGGGACAAACGCAGCGCAATGCGCTTGAATACATAATAGAAAACGGCTTAAACGTCGCTCAGACCGACGCCTATGTTGAATCGCTGCTCGAGCCCAGGGAGGCGGAGCCGAAGCCTGAGCGGAAGCGCTCCTTCATCCTTAAGGACGTCCGCATATTTTTTAATACTCTGACGCGCAGCATAGACATGATGAAGCAAGGCGGAATTGATGCCGGCGTAAACCGTCAGGAGACCGATTCGGAATTTATTGTCACAATTTCCATTCCCAAAAAACAGGCTGACGCGGCGAAATAGCATCAGTTTATGATGAACTATTAGTATAATTTTTTGCTGAAATTATTTAATTATACTGAGCAAATTTTTTAAAAAATAAGAAACCACCGTCTTTGGCGGTGGTTTCTTTCTGGATTAAAGCATTTTTAAGGCGGCGGCCCCTAAACAGGGACCGCCGCCTTAAAAAACGAGCGACAGTGCGGGTGCCGTATTGTTGGGTGCTAGGTGTGGGAAGACGAGCCGACGCCGCCTCCGCAAAAGGCAGTATCAAAGCCCGCCACCCGGAACCCCCCGTTCCGGCAAGCGATCTTCCCGCGCTTCCTTTTACTCCTTCTCACGAACCTTGCCTGTGCCCGGGCCTTGTCCGCAAAATGAAGTAACTTTTATTATTTTAGACTAAACGTAAGTCTTTGTCTGAAATATAACACAAATGAGAAGTTTTTTCAATACTCCCAAGATAATAAATCACTTTTGTTGCAATTGTACATAGACTCTGGTCTGACCATATACCAAATAATGGACGAACTAATCTTCCTTGAGACGAGAGTCCACGGTGGAGCGCAGCAGTGTATACAAAACTGCGCAGACGGGCACTGCAAGCAGAGCCCCAAGCACGCCCGCGATGTTGCCGCCGACTATCACAGTGCATAGAACGACGACGCCCGGAAGACCGACGCTTTTGCCGACTACCCTGGGGTAAATGAAACTCCCCTCGACCTGCTGAAGGCAGAGGATAAAGACGAAGAAGAGCAGCGCCTTTATGGGGCTTACGAGCAGGATTAAAAATACGCCGATTGCCTCACCTATGAATGTGCCGACTATGGGCACAAGCGAGCTCACACCAATGACCACGGAGATGACTCCGGCGTAGGGGAAGCGGAAGATAATCATGCCAAAATAGCACAGAACGCCAAGGATAAAGGAGTCCGTTAGCTGGCCTGTGATGAAGCTGGAGAAGGTGCTGGCGGACATGGTGGCGAGTCGGGTGAGTCCCCCCGTCATGCGCTTGGGCAGGAAGGCGCGTATACAACGACTGACGAACGCGCCGATGCGCTCCTTATCAGCAAGGACGTATACGGCAATTATGAGCGAGAACACGATGTCCATTGCGCTTGATACGAGGGAGGTGCCGATGTTAGTGGCCGCACCAATGATTCCACCTACGCCGTTTTTGAGGTAGGAGCTGATTTCAATTATGGTGTTTTCCCAGTCAATTGACAGGTTCTCCAGAAAGCCGGTGGAGAGCTTGAACGATTCAAGGGTTTCCTCGGCCCAGCCGACAATTGAGGATATGTAGTCAGGAATTTTCACAGCAATTTCCGAGATCGTGCGGGTCAGCTGCGGCAACACGATGACGAAAAACAAAACGACAAGCCCCAGCGCCATGACTATTGCGCAGAACAGTGATGCCGGTCTATGCATACGGCGCACAAGAGGGTATT
Organism: uncultured Oscillospiraceae bacterium; assembly: GCA_964535405.1. GTDB lineage: Bacteria > Bacillota > Clostridia > Oscillospirales > Oscillospiraceae > Scatomorpha. The sequence goes on from CAZHUG010000047.1 coordinate 4,772, forward strand.
TATTTTCGCACATGCCATATAGCAGCCTGTTTTCAAACAGCTTGAGCGGGACATTCAAAACGAAGGCAAGTGCCAGCCCGCCTGTGACCACGCCGAATATATCCCAAACACGCGCTATGGCATCGTAGATTGACGCCAGGTTCTGCACAGCTACTAAGAGCAGGACGGTGAAGGTTATGATAAGCAGGATGGTTCTGACAGTCTTTTTATTTAGATCCAAGGATGCAGCCCTCCTTTTATACGAGCGCTATGACAATAATACACCAATACATTCACCGCGGCAACAGAGTTTTTTGACGCTTGTCTTGATTATCACCTGCAAAAGAGTATATAATGCCTTCGGGGGCGATTATATGGGAAATAATAGATGTATAATCGGCGTAGGAGCGGCGAACGTGGACGTTCACGGGCGCAGCAGCGCCGCTGTGGTCATGAGAGACTCGAATCCCGGTCATCTGCACACGTCTGTGGGCGGAGTGACTAGAAACGTACTGGAAAACCTGGCTCGTCAGGGCTTGGAGACAAGGCTGGTTTCGGCTGTTGGTGACGATGTGTATGGTATGATGATAAAGCTCGGCTCTGAGGCTGCGGGCATAGACATGTCGCAGGTCGTCACAGTGCCGGGAGCCACCTCGTCGTGCTACATCGCCATTTTGGATGATGCCGGTGATATGCTTCTGGGCATGTCGGACATGTCGATATTAAAGCGCCTTACAAGTGACGATATAGACAGCCGGGCCGGACTTCTGCGCGAGGCGGCGGCGATTGTATGTGACCCCTGCATGCCAACCGGGCTTCTCAGCCACGTTTTGGATGTGGCCGGCGACACGCCCGTATTTCTCGATCCGGTGAGCACGGCCTACGCCCGCGCTGTCGCGCCGCTTGTCGGACGGCTCTGGTGCGTGAAGCCAAACCGGATGGAGCTTGCTGTGCTGGCAGACATGGAAACTAACACCGACGATGGCATCATAAGGGCGGCTGATGAGCTTTTGAGCCGCGGTACAGGCTGCGTAGCTGTGAGCCTGGGCGAGCGGGGATGTTATTGGGCAGACCGTCAGGGCAGGCGCATGTTCCGCGCTCTGCGACCGATTTCTAACATGGAAAACGCAACCGGTGCCGGTGACGCGTTCATGAGCGGCCTTGTCCATGCGTATGTGGATGGTATGGATGTCGACGAGGCTCTGGATTACTCACTTGCGGCAGGCATTGTCGCCATAAAAAGCGACGTGACCATCAGCCCGGACATGTCTGACGCACTGGTGCGCCGGACAATGCAGGAATATAAGCTCAGTTAAAATTAAACACTAAAAATAAGGAGCACGTTATGAACGAATATCTGGATATACTCCCCGAAATTAGGGAAGCTGTTGAGCAGGGCCGCCCTGTGGTGGCTCTTGAGAGCACGATTCTGAGCCACGGCATGCCCTGGCCCGAGAACATGGACTTCGCCGCGAAGGTGGAGCAGGTTGTCCGCGCCGAGGGCGCAGTTCCCGCAACGCTGGCGATCATCGGCGGCAGGATGAAGGTCGGATTGAGCCCCCGGGAGCTTGAGCTGATGTGCCGCGCTGATGCAGTCGGCAAGGTCAGCCGCCGCGACGTGCCGGTCTATATTGCAACAGGCAAGAACGGCGCGACAACTGTCGCCACGACGATGCTCATCGCTGCCATGGCGGGTGTGCGGGTTTTCGCAACCGGCGGCATCGGCGGCGTTCACCGCGGAGGCGAGCTTACGATGGATATCTCCGCAGATTTGCAGGAGCTGGCTAATACCTCGGTCGCGGTTGTCTGCGCGGGTGCCAAGCAAATTCTCGACATTGGCCGCACGCTCGAGTACCTTGAGACTATGGGCGTTCCGGTAATCGGTGTCGGTACGGACGAGTTTCCCGCATTTTATTGCAGACAGAGCGGGCACAAGCTCGACTATGCGGCAAGCAGCGAAGCTGAAATTGCCTCGATTTTAAAGGCGAAGTGGAGCCTCGGCCTCGACGGCGGGGTTTTAATCGGAAACCCCGTTCCCGAGGAGTATGCTCTCAATTTCGGGGAAATGGAGGCAGTCATTGACGAGGCACTCACAGCGGCAGATGCCTCCGGGATACACGGCAAGGACATCACGCCCTTCATGCTCGCGAAGGTCAAGGAGCTGACAGGCGGCGAGTCGTTCAACTCAAACGTCCAGCTCGCTCTCAATAATGCACGCTGTGCCGCAAAGATCGCCGCGGAGTATGCAAAGCTGGCCTAAGCCTACAGACTGCCAAGATAGCCCTCAAGGATGAGCGAGGCTGCCAGCGCATCGACAATGTGCTTGTGCTTTTTCTCGCGCTTGCCGTTGGCGCGCAGGATATTATGCGCCTCGATAGAGGAGCGGCGCTCGTCCCATAATATAACAGGCAGGCCCGTGAGCTCGCGGAGTGTTTCAGCGAGCTCACGGCTTTTTTCTGCCCTGGGTCCCTCACTGCCATCCATGTTTTTGGGCAGACCCAGAACTATCGTGCCCACGTCGCGGCGTGCAGCCTCGTCTGCTATGCGCGTGACTAGACGCGCCGCATCCCACTCGTCAACGGTGAACGCGTCGCCGCAGAGAGTTGCGCCCAGATCGGAAAAGGCGAGGCCTGTGCGCCTGTCGCCGTAGTCAATTGCCATAATTCTCATAATTTACCTCAATTCAGCTCAAAAAAGTCCAAAGTGCGCCCGAACCTCGCCCGCCATGTACAGCGAGCCGACCGAGCAGCTCATGCCGTCTTTCCCTGCGAGCCTGAGGGTCTCGTCAACACCTTCGGCAATGCTGTCGCAGCTGACAGCAGGCTTGCCGTATTTTAAAAGCGCGTCACGCAGATCTTCTGCGGGCATCGCACGCGGCGAGTCCGGACTTACGCACACGAAGGCGTCCGCACAGGGGGCAAGTATGTCCAGCATCTCCGACCAGTCCTTGTCGCCCAAAACACCGATGAGCAAAACCCGCCGTTGATCGGGAAAATAATGTTCGAGCGCCGCGACGGTGCTTGCCACGCACTGCGGGTTGTGCCCGCCGTCGATGACGAAAAGCGGCTCCTGCGAGACTATCTCAAACCTTGCCGCCCAGCGTGCGTTTTTTAATCCGCGCCCCAGCGCATCGGCTGGAATCTTCCATCCGCGCCTGCGCAGGGTCTCCAGCGCGAGCAGCGCGACGGATGCGTTTTTGAGCTGATGCTCGCCCAAAAGACCGATCTGGTACTCCTGACCGTTTACTGCAAACACCTGACCGGCGGGGCTGTCGGAGATGGGCCGAATGGCGGAAAAATCTGCGAAGATAATCGGGCTTCCGACCTTTTTTGCCTCGGTCTCCAACACGGCGGCAACGCCGGGAACCTGCTGATAGCTCACAACCGGCGCACCCTTCATGATGCCGGCCTTTTCCTTTGCGATTTCCTCCACCGTGTGACCCAGATATTCGGTGTGATCAAGGCCGATGTTGCAAATGACAGCGCAGTCCGGCGCGGGTATGACATTAGTGGCGTCCAGCCTTCCGCCCAGACCGACCTCGAGCACGACTATGTCGCAGTTTTGGCGGGCAAAATAAACGAGAGTGGCGGCCATGGACAGCTCAAACTCCGTGCAGGAGCTTTCCATAGCGCGCGCCGCCGGGGCTATCAGCGTCACTGTCTCCGCGAGGGCTTCGTCGGATATCGAAACGCCGTTTATGCACATGCGTTCGTTGAAGCGCCAGAGATGCGGTGATGTAGAAAGCCCGGTCTTATATCCGGCCTCGAACAGCGCCGAGGCGATGAGTGACGAGGTGGAGCCTTTGCCGTTTGTTCCGGCTATGTGCACGAATCGGAGCTGCCCCTGCGGATCGCCCAGGCGGTGCAGCAGCTCGCGTATACGGTCAAGGCCGGGCTTGGAGCCGAGCCATGAAACGCTCTGTATAAAGTTCATTGCTTCTGTGTAATTCATTTTCTCACTTCCCGCAGGCATTCTATCACAAAGCCATACAAATTAAAATGACAATTCTGCTAAAAAACCGTTGACCTGGGGCGGTCAGCGTGATATACTTCCTATTACCTGTCAGCCGGACAGGCTGTTTTTGTGCGCTTATTTGCGAAAAATAGTCTGGACAGAATCGGCTTGTTCAGGGAGGCAACAAGGCCGCAGAAGCGGTCAATATTACAAGGAGGTGCCGAAAAATGGCTGTTGGTGCAAGAGTAAAGGTTACGCTCAGGTGCAGTGAGTGCAAGGAGCGCAACTACTTCACGGTCAAGAATAAGAAAAATACCACCGAGCGTCTTGAGATGAACAAATACTGCCCTCGTTGCAGGAAGCACACCACCCACAACGAGACCAAGTAATGACTTTCTGAAAGGAATGTGAAAAATGGCTGAAGAGAACAAGAAGTCAACTCCCGCAAAAGTTTCCACTAATGCCGTCAAGAAAGTCGATACCAAGCTCAGCTTCACCAAGCGCGTCGGAAAATGGTTCCGCGATATGAAGAGCGAGCTTAAAAAGGTCATTTGGCCTACACCCAAACAGATTTTGAACAATACTGGCATATCCCTTGCTATGATGGCAACGTCTGCCGTTGCACTTTGGTGCTTCGACAAGGTTGCGTCTTTGGGGATCCAGGCACTCATAGACCTGGTGGGTTAGAATGGCAGAAGAAGCGAAATGGTATGTGGTTCACACATACTCGGGATATGAAAACGCAGTTTCTGCAGCAGTGCAGAAATCAGCGGAAACTCGAAAAATGCAGGATCTTATCCAAGAGGTAATGATCCCTATGGAGACTGTCACCGAGCATACAGATGCCGGTGAAAAGACCTTTGAGCGCAAGGTGTTCCCCGGCTATGTGCTGGTGAAGATGATCATGACCGATGAGAGCTGGCATCTGGTTCGTAACGTCCGCGGAGCAACAGGCTTCGTAGGCACTGCCGGAAAGGCTATCCCCCTCACGGAGCAGGAGATTTATGATCTCGGTGTCGAGAGACACGAGGTGGTTCTCGGCTTCGAGGCGGGAGATACGGTCAAAGTCACAGACGGTCCTCTGGATGGCTTCTTAGGAGTAGTTGAGGAGATTGAGCCTGAAAAGGATCGCGTGCGCGTGGTCGTCTCTATGTTTGGGCGCGAAACGCCCGTGGATCTGGAAATCGACCAAGTCGAGCCAGTGAAAGAATAATTTTAGTTGAAAGAGGTGCTTTAAGTTGGCACAGAAAGTTGTTGGAGTAGTCAGATTCCAGGTTCCGGCAGGCAAAGCCACACCGGCTCCCCCGGTCGGCCCCGCCCTCGGCCAGTATGGCATAAATATCGCACAATTTACGAAGGATTTTAACGAGCGCACCAAGGCTGACATGGGCATGATGATTCCTGTCGTCATTACGATCTATTCCGATCGTAGCTTTTCCTTCATAACCAAAACGCCCCCCGCTGCCCTCCTGATCAAAAAGGCCTGCGGCATCGAGTCCGGCTCCGGCGTCCCCCAGAGCACCAAGGTCGCCACCATCAGTAAGGAAGATGTCCGCAAAATTGCTGAGCAGAAAATGCAGGATCTCAACTGCACAAGCGTGGAGTCGGCCATGTCTATGATAGCCGGCACCTGCCGTTCCATGGGCGTCATAGTAGGCGAATAAGTCTCGCTGCCCCTAACGTGGGAGGATTAATCTCCGACGAACCACAATTTTAGGAGGAAAAGAAATTGTTCAGAGGTAAGAATTATAAAGAGAGCGAAAAGCTCATAGATAAGCAGAATCAGTACGAAGCCGCAGAGGCCTTCGAGCTCGTCTGCAAAGCTTCCAAAGCGAAGTTCGACGAGACTGTCGAGCTGCACGTGAAGCTCGGTGTTGACTCCCGTCACGCCGACCAGCAGGTCCGCGGCGCCATCGTGCTGCCCAACGGAACCGGCAAAACTGTTCGTGTTCTGGTTTTCTGCAAGCCCGAGCGTGAGGAAGAGGCCCTGGCCGCCGGTGCGGATTACGCGGGCGGAGCGGATCTGGTTCAGAAGATCCAGACTGAGGGCTGGTTTGAGTTTGACACCGTCATCGCGTCACCTGACATGATGGGCGTTGTCGGCCGTCTTGGTAAGGTTCTGGGCCCCAAGGGCCTGATGCCGTCTCCCAAGGCCGGAACCGTCACCCCCAACATTACCCAGGCCATCTCCGAAGCTAAGGCCGGTAAGATCGAGTATCGTCTCGACAAGAGCAACATCATCCACTGCCCCATCGGCAAGGTCAGCTTTGGCCCCGAGAAGCTCATTGAGAACTTCAACACTCTCATTGGCGCTATCATCAAGGCAAAGCCCGCAGCAGCAAAAGGTCAGTACATCAGAAGCTGCGTCACTGCCTCCACCATGGGCCCCGGCGTGAAAATCAACACCAACGTCGCAAAGTTCTAAGCCTGACTTTTAAAGCCCCGGATTTCCAATTGGAAATCCGGGGCTTTTTTTGTGCAAAGGTCATTTTTTGTTGTCTGACTTCTATTTTATTCGATTATATGTGCAGAAGCAGCACTCCATGCCGTTGGAAATAAACGGCTCGCCCGCATCGGTGAGCTGCCAGTCCGGATGCTTGTCCAGATTTGGAAAGAAGGCGTCAGAGTGGGGGCTTGCCCCGATTTTGGTGACAAAAACGCGGTCAAGATGGTGGAACATCTCTATAAAAACACTAGCTCCGCCTAAAACAAACACCTTTTCGTGTCCGTAAACACGCTCAAGCACTTCATCAACGCTGTGAACGACGCATGCGCCCTCGATCTCCACCTCGTGGCGGGTAAGGATTATATTGCTGCGATTCTTTAGCGGCGCGCCGCCTGGAAAATCCTCCATAGTCTTTCTGCCTGCGATGACGGTAGCACCACGGGTAAGCTCGACAAAGCGCTTTCGATCCTCTGGTATGACGATCGGCTGAGTTCCGCCTGAGCCAATACCCCAATCTGAGTAAACTGCTACAATCCCATCCATTATTGGTGTTTCCTCCATGTTATCAGCCCGTTTTTTGACGGGCGCTAGTTTTATACGGCTATTGGAATTTTAACACCCAGCTCGCTATACTCATAGCCGGGCAGGGAGAAGCTGTTTTTGTCAAAGCTGTAGAAATCCTTCAAATTCTGGTCGAGCACAAGCTTTGGCGCGGGTTTCTGCGGATTTTCAAGAATGCTTTTGATTACCGGAACGTGCCTGTCGTAGATGTGCGCATCGGCTATGACGTGCACGAGCTCGCCCGGGACAAGGCCGCTGACCTGAGCCAGCATGTAGGTCAGTGCGGAATACTGGCAGACGTTCCAGTTGTTTGCAGCCAGCATGTCCTGACTGCGCTGGTTAAGGATGGCGTTGAGCGTGTTTCCGGTGACGTTGAAGGTCATGGAGTAAGCGCAGGGATATAATGCCATCTCGTTTAAGTCAGTGAAATTATAAATATTCGTCATAATTCTGCGTGATGCCCGGTTGTGTGTCAGGTCATAAAGAACCCTGTCAACTTGATCAAACTCACCCTCGGGATACTTGTGCTTGACTCCGAGCTGATAGCCGTATGCCTTGCCGATGGAGCCGTTCTCGTCAGCCCACTGGTCCCAGACGTGGCTGCCCAGATCCTTTATGTTGTTGGATTTTTTCTGCCATATCCAGAGCATCTCATCAATTGCAGACTTCCAGAAAGTTCGGCGAATGGTAAGGATGGGGAATTCTCCGCTCAGATCATATCGGTTCACGATTCCAAATTTCTTGATCGTGTGCGCCGGTGCACCGTCATCCTCCCAGCGAGGTCTGACCTGCTGATCGGTGTCCCAGGATCCGTTGTCAAGTATATCGCGACAGTTTTCAACAAATACCGTGTCGGCGTAGCTCATGTATTACCTCCTGACATTTTATCTAGAACAGTATAACCCATTGAGCAATCACCCGCAAGCACAAAACGCATATTATAGAGAGAAAGGGGCGTGGCGTTGCATGATTTTTGCCGTTTGTGGCGGAGACGAAAGACAGGTGAGGCTGGCGCGACAGCTTATGGAGGATGGACACAGCGCCCGTGTATTTGCGCTGGAGGTAGCGGCACTGCCGCAGGGAGTAAGGCATTGTGAGACCGCGGTGCAGGCTGTGAGGGACGTTGACTGTGTTGTGCTGCCGCTGCCGACGACGATTAAGCGCGGCTATCTGAATGCGCCGCTGGCGACAGAGGAACACTGCGTGGGTGAGATATTAGGTGCGCTCTCGCCCGGGCAACTTGTCTGTGCCGGAATGCCAAATGCAGAGCTGCGGATGATGGCGGACAGCGTGGGTGCGCGACTCGTGGACTATTTCGCAAGAGAGGAGCTGCTCGCCGTGAATGCCGTGGCGACGGCTGAGGGGGCGATAGGTGTGCTCTTGGATGACATGGACTCAGTGCTCTGGCAAAAGCGGGCGCTGGTTATGGGCTGGGGCAGGCTCGGCAAGGCGCTGGCACCCAGACTGAAGGGCCTGGGCATGTCGGTGGCTGTGTCCGCACGCAATGAAGGGGACATGGCATGGATTGAAACTCTCGGCTTCGACGCGCTGGATACGCGGCGTCTGGGTGGGGAGATGGGTCAGTTTGACCTTGTAGTGAACACAGTCCCCGCGCCGGTGCTGACGGCAGGGAGACTGGCAGAGCTTGAGCCGGACTCTGTTATCATCGATCTGGCATCAAAACCCGGAGGGACGGATTTCGAGGCGGCGAGAGCCTTTGGCCTGCGTGCCATACACGCACTCAGCCTGCCCGGACGCTGGGCTCCGGAGACAGCGGCATCGGCAATTCGCATGGCGCTGTACAACATTATTGAGGATGTGAAGGCTTGAAACGGGGACTAAGGGTGGGGTTTGCACTGTGCGGCTCCTACTGTACATACGAAAAAGCCTTGGCTGCGGCAGAGCGCCTCGCACAGGAGTGCGAGCTGACGGGGCTCATGAGCGAAACTGCGGCAAGGACGGACAGCAGGTTTGGAACTGCAGAGAGC
>CAZHUG010000047.1:13799-16849 GCA_964535405.1 uncultured Oscillospiraceae bacterium
GCTCATGAGCGAAACTGCGGCAAGGACGGACAGCAGGTTTGGAACTGCAGAGAGCTTTATAAGCCGTCTGGAGAAGATCACTGGCAGACCCGTGATGCGCAGCATAGTTGCCTCAGAGCGCGTGGGTCCGGGACATCTGTTTGATGTGCTAGTTATTGCGCCCTGCACAGGAAACACACTGAGTAAGCTTGCCGCCGGCATAACGGATACCGCGGTCACTATGGCGGCGAAGTCGCATTTGCGAAACGGCAGGCCGGTGGTGCTTGCCATCTCAACCAACGACGGACTCTCAGGCGCGGCGGGCAGCCTTGCGAGTCTGCTAAACCGGAAAAATTACTACTTTGTTCCCTTCGGACAGGACGCGCCCGACACAAAAACCTGCTCGCTCGTGGCAGACTTTGACAAGCTGGAGGACAGCATTGACGCAGCAATGGAGGGCAGACAGCTACAGCCGCTGCTGCTAAAATAAAGAATAGCCTATTTTGTGGTCGGGAATCGTTCCCGGCCACATTTTTATATTGATTTTACATTTTTTTGCTTAAAAAGCTTTAATTTTTGTGGAACTTATAGTATAATCTTAACGTCTGAATGGACTGACCAATACATTAAGGAGGATCGATATGATGAAAGGTAAAAAACTGCTATCCCTGTTTCTTGTTCTTGTTCTAGCCTTCTCTTTCTGCACAGGCGCACTGGCTGATACAAATGCAGCCGGCAGCATGGACGGACAGGTCGTCATCCTGCACACCAACGACGTGCACGGAGCACTCGATGGATATGCCAAGGTTGCAGCTGCAAAGGCAGCGTATGAGGCCGAGGGCGCATATGTTCTGCTTTTCGACGCGGGCGACTACAGCCAGGGCACACCCTATGTAAGCCTGTCTAAGGGCGCGACCGCTATCGAGCTCATGAACGCTGCGGGCTATGACGCAGTAGCTCTGGGAAACCACGAATTTGACTATGGATATGAGGCGCTTAAGTCAAACATGAGCAAGGCCGATTTCAAGGTTCTCGCAGCCAACGTCAAATACAACGGAGCGGTTGCATTTGAAGATAACACCGTCTTCACCGCCCCTGACGGAACCAAAATTGGCGTATTTGGTCTGGACACGCCTGAAACCGCCACCAAGGCAAACCCCGCAATGATCAAGGGAGTGACCTTCTCCGCAGGCGACGCAATGTTCGCGATTGCCAAGGCACAGGTCAAGGCTCTTAAGGACGAGGGATGCGATCTCATCGTCTGTCTCGGACATTTGGGCGTCGATGATGAGTCTGCAGGCAACCGCTCCACCGACCTGCTCAAACAGGTCAGCGGCATTGACCTGTTCATAGACGCACACAGCCACTCCGTCATCGACGGCGGCGACAACAAATTTGAGACCGGCGGCACCATGCTGGTTTCCACCGGCACAGCATTTGCCTACATAGGCGCTGTTGTTTATAAAGACGGCAAGCTGAGCTCTTCTCTTGTCGAAGTCAACGATAAGCTTGCGGTGGATGCAAGCGTCAAGGCCGCTGCCGATGCTATCGTAGCCAAGGTCAAGGCCGAGTATGATGTCAAGTTTGCTACAACCGAGGTTCTTCTCAATGGCGACAGGGATCCCGGCAACCGTACCGAGGAGACAAACCTTGGCGACCTTATCACAGATGCAATTGTCTGGAAGGCCAAGGAGCAGGGCATAGAGGTTGACGCAGCCGTTACAAACGGCGGCGGAATCCGCGCTGCCATCGCTGCCGGGGATATCACCAAGGAGGATATAAACCTCGTTCTTCCCTTCGGCAACACACTTGCCATAGTTCAGGTAACCGGCGCTGAGCTGCTTGAGGCTCTCGAGGCTTCTACCTACTGCACCCCGACAGCAGTCGGCGGCTTCCCCCAGGTTTCCGGCATTAAATTCACCATCGATGCGACCAAGAGCTATGACAAGGGCGCGAACTATCCCGGCTCCACCTATGCAAAGCCCGCCAGCATCAAGCGCGTCACCATAGACAGCGTTAACGGCAAGCCGTTCAGCCTGACCAAGACCTATACCATAGTCACCAACAACTTTACAGCTGCCGGCGGCGACACATACTATGCTTTTGCCGCATCACCCATCAACTACGATCTGGGTATTCCTCTTGACGAGGTTGTCATGGAGTACATCAGCACGAAGCTCAATGGCAACGTTACGGCAGCAGCATACGGCAAGCCCGATGGCGAGATCACTGTTATCAAGAGTGTTTTCACCGACATCGAGTCGACCGCATGGTACTATGAGTATGTCAATAGCGCCTATGAACTCAAGCTTGTTGACGGCGTTTCCGATACCGAGTTTGCACCCGGCAAGATCATGAACCGTGCAACGCTTGCAACCATGCTCTATCGCCTTGAGGGCAAGCCTGCGGTTACAGGCAAGGTTTCTGAAGTCTTTACGGACTGCAAGGACGGAGCCTGGTATTCCGACGCTGTTCTCTGGGCAAGCCAGTGCGGCGTTGTTGACGGCGTAGGCGAGGGCCTGTTTGCTCCTGGGGCAACCCTGACCCGCCAGCAGATGGCAACCATGATCTATAAATATGCACAGTACAACGGTGCAGCCAAGGTAAGCGAAATTAAGCTCGACTTCTCTGACGCTGCTGCCATTGCCGGCTGGGCCGAGGAGGGTGTAGCCTACTGCGTGAACGAGGGCATCATGGATGGCACCGGCGGAGGCATGTTCAGCCCCGCAAGCAGCGCAAACCGCGCTCAGGGGGCCAAGATTCTTTGCCAGCTCGCAGCATAAGTAAAATTGTTCTGCTTAAAAAGCACGGCCCGCAAGGGTCGTGCTTTTTTCATCTCGCGGCTTGAAATTGTGGGTATGCGCCAAAAACGACAGACATAATGGCTGCGGCTTTGTGAAAATGCACGTGTTGACAAAAGCGCCTTGGCGGTGTTATGCTTTCGTTATAAGTGAATGAGCTAAAGACGATGAAGGAAAGAGTAGTTTGGGAAGAACGACACAGAGAGCCTCCGATGGTGGGAAAGAGGCGCGGGAAACCCGAATGAAGATGGTTCCGGAGTTGCGCACCGA
>CAZHUG010000048.1:0-7214 GCA_964535405.1 uncultured Oscillospiraceae bacterium
CGGCGACCTATTTAGAAATATAGTATTAGGATTTGATGATAATGAGACTGAGTGAGATACCAAAGAGCGTTGAAGATCTAGCAACTGACTGCGAAGCGCGCCTTGTGGCGCGCTTTGCCGAGATAGACGAGACTGCACGGACAAATACCCGCCGGGTACTCGAGGCATTTCAGGAGTTTCGCGTATCCGACCCCTGCTTTGCAGGAACAACGGGCTACGGCTATGACGACATGGGCCGCGACACGCTCGATAAGATATGGGCACGTGTGTTTGGCGCAGAGGAAGCAATTGTGCGCATCGGTTTTGTGAACGGCACGCACGCAATTGCGTCTGCCATATTTGCCTGCCTGCGCCCGGGCGAAACTCTGCTGTCTGTGATGGGCGCGCCGTATGACACACTGAGAACCGCTATCGGCATATCCGGTGACGCGTTTGGCTCGCTTGCGTTTTATGGCATAAAATATGCGCAGGTGGAGACAAAAGACGGCAGCGCGGATCTGCCCGCGATTATCGAGGCAGCAGACCGCATCCGCCCGGGCGCCGTGCTTGTCCAGCGCTCAAGAGGCTATGACTCGCGCCGTGCTCTGACGGTGGAGGAGATCGGCGAAATCTGTACTGCGGTCAAAGAGGTGTCCCCGGATACCGTTATAATGGTTGACAACTGCTACGGTGAGTTTACCGGCACGCTCGAGCCCACGATGGTGGGCGCCGACCTGATGGCGGGCTCACTTATTAAAAACCCCGGCGGCGGAATTGCGCCCACCGGCGGCTATGTAACGGGCAGCAAGGAGCTTGTGGAGCGTGCGGCCTTCCGCCTGACTGTCCCCGGCATTGGCGGCGAGTGCGGCAGTACACTTGGAAACAATCGACTGCTCTATCAGGGCCTTTTTCTCGCGCCGCATACAGTTGCGCAGGCGCTTAAAACCGCGGCGCTTTGTGCGGCGATGCTGGAGACCCTGGGCTATAAGACCGAGCCCGCGGCCGAGGAGCCACGCAGTGATATTATCCAGACCGTGTATTTGGAGTCTGCTGATAACATGAGCCGCTTCTGCCGGGGAATACAGTCCGGCTCGCCCGTTGATTCCTATGTCACGCCTGAGCCCTGGCAGATGCCCGGCTATGATTGCGAGGTTATCATGGCGGCCGGTGCGTTTATACAGGGGGCGTCTATTGAGCTGTCTGCGGATGGGCCCGTGCGCGAGCCGTATATGGTGTTTTTGCAAGGCGGACTGACCTACGAATCAGGACGGCTGGGCGTGATGGCGGCAATTAGCGAAATGTTGGACAAATAGTCTGCATATCATAGCATGGGAGGTGTTTCCCATGCTGAGACGACGCATAAGAAGACCATTATATATTGATATGCATGTACCATCGATGTCGCGAAAGTCGAAGTTTGTGTTAGTGCTGCTGCTGATTGTCGCGGTTATACTTGCGATATTCATCCGTGGCGCAATATACTTGAGAGAGCTATCCTGTGACATGGTCATTTCAGACGCGACAGATCTCATGATCTTGTGCGTAAACGGCACTATAAGCCGCAAGCTTGCTCAGGAGGACTATGATTATGACCACTTTGTGACGCTTGAGTATGATGCAAACGGCAGAGTCGTGGCAGTCAAGGCCAATATGTCGAGGATAAACGCGGTATCGTCCGAGCTTCTTTCGGACATAGTTAAGGCAGTTGATGGCGGGGAGCTGAATTTGTCAATTCCCATAGGCAACCTTCTCGGCTCAAGCCTGCTGCTTGGCAGAGGACCGAAGATACCGGTAAACGTTTCAATGCTGACATCATCCCGGGTGGATTTTAAAAATGATCTGGTCGATTCGGGCATTAACCAGACAAAGCACCAGATAAAGCTGGACGTGATCATTGATGTAGATGTGATCCTGCCGTGGAAGACGGTGTCTACCCAGGTAGTTAGCGAGGTTTTGATTGCAGAGACAGTGATAGTGGGCGAGGTTCCGCAGACATATCTTAATATGGAGTAAAAACATGGACATTAAACAGCAGATAGATGCATTGAGGTCAAGCATACGAGAACATAACAGCCACTACTACGACGAGGATGCACCGGTTATCCCGGACTTTGAATACGACGCCCTCATGCGCGAGCTTGAGGAGCTGGAGGCGGCACATCCGGAGTATAATTCTCCGGATTCTCCGACTCAACGTGTGGGCGGTACGGCTAGGAGCAGCTTTGCACCCGTCACCCATGAAGTAGCGCTTGAGAGTCTCATGGATGTGTTTTCAATTGAAGAGCTTGAGGCATTCACAGTAAAAATGGATTCTGCGCTGTCGGCAGGGAAGCACTACTGCGTAGAACCGAAGATAGATGGTCTTTCGATGTCGCTTGAATACGAGAACGGTGTTTTCATCCGCGGTGCTACGCGCGGGGACGGAAATACCGGCGAGGATGTGACTGAGAACCTGCGCACGGTGCGCAGTCTGCCGCAGAAGCTCAAGGGCGCGCCTGCACGGCTCATTGTACGCGGTGAGGTCTACATGTCGCGCACTGTTTTTGAGGAGCTCAACGCCCAGCGTGAGCTAAATGGCGAGGCCCTGCTTGCAAACCCGCGCAATGCGGCTGCCGGCTCCATGCGTCAGCTCGACCCGAAGGTTGCCGCGGCGCGCAAGCTCGATCTCATAGTCTTTAATATTCAGAAGGCGGAGCCGTGGGAGTTTGGCTCACACGCCGGGACTCTGGACGCTCTGCGTTCATACGGCTTTGACGCCGTGCCGTATAAGCTTTGCGAAACTGCCGGGGAGTGCCGCGCGGAGGTAGAACGTATCGCCGAGACAAGGGGAGATTTTGCCTTCGATATCGACGGCGCGGTCATCAAAATTGACTCGCTGGCTCAGCGCCGCGAGCTCGGCAGCACTTCGAGAGCGCCGCGCTGGGCGGTGGCGTATAAATACCCGCCTGAAAAGAAGGAGAGCGTGGTTCAGGACATCGTTGTGCAGGTTGGTCGCACAGGCGTTGTGACACCGAAGGCGATTGTCGCGCCGGTGAGGCTTGCAGGAACGACTGTCACCAATGCGACTCTACACAATCAGGATTTCATCGACAAGCTCGATGTGAGAATCGGCGACACTGTCCTAGTTCGCAAGGCTGGTGAGATTATTCCGGAGGTGCTTGAGGTAGTTACCTCAAAGCGTCCTGAGGGCACTGCGCCGTTTCACCTGCCCGAGCGTTGTCCCGAGTGCGATTCGCTTATCGTGAAGGATGAGGATGGCGTCGCCATGCGCTGCACGGGTGCGGAGTGCCCGGCGCAGCTTTTGCGCAACATTGCGCACTTTGCCTCGCGCGACGCTATGGATATCGAAGGCCTGGGCGTCTCGGTCGCGGATTCTCTGATACGGGCCGGACTTTTGGGCAGCGCCGCTGATATATACAGCCTTGAAGCAGAGCCGGTATCCAAGCTTGATCGCATGGGCGAAAAATCTGCGGAAAATCTCATGAACGCGATAGAAAAAAGCAAGTCGGCAGGGCTTGAGAGACTCCTGTGCGCCTTCGGAATTCGTCAGGTGGGTCAAAAAGCGGGAAAGGCACTTGCCGCGCATTTCGGAACGCTGGACGCCCTCATGAGTGCTACGGAGGAGGAGCTTATAGCGGTTCCCGACATCGGTGCGATAACCGCGGGCTTCATACGCGGGTGGTTTGTACAGCCTCAGTCTCAGCATCAGATACGGCTCCTGCGTGAGGCGGGCGTAAACTTAAACAGCGCAAAAAAGGTCAACGATAATCGCTTTCAGGGTAAAATTTTTGTCCTAACCGGCACGCTGGAGAGTTTCACAAGGGATGAGGCCGCCGCAATCATAGAGAGTTTTGGCGGCAAGAGCTCCGGTTCGGTGTCAAAAAAAACCAGCTATGTTCTAGCTGGTGAGAGCGCTGGTTCAAAGCTTACGAAGGCGCAGAGTCTGGGTGTTGAGATAATTGATGAAGCCGGTTTCCGGGATATGATTAAATAGTGAATAGAAAGAGACCTGCTGCATCACTGAACAGCAGGTCTCTTTGTTATTCAGCGGTCATGGCCTCGAGAGTTTTTGCAGCCAGCTCCTGCACTGAGAGCCCAAGCATATCTGCGCCGCGAGTTATTATCTCGCGGGAGCAGCCGGCGGCAAATCTTTTGTCCTTAAACTTCTTCATGATGGATTTGACTTCCATGCCCTCAAAGCCTGTAGGCCGCATGAGAGCGGCGGCACCGATGAGACCGGTCAGCTCGTCCATGGCAAAGAGATACTTTTCCATGATATGTGTGGGCTCGACATCAGAGCATATGCCGTATCCATGGCTCACGACTGCGTGGATAACGCCCTCGTCAATGTCCAGCTCACGTAGCAGCTCATTGGCCTTGACGCAATGCTGCTCCGGCCACTGCCCGAAGTCAATATCGTGCAGGTAGCCGACCGCGATCCAAAAGTCAACCCTCTCAGGATCCAGCTCGCGAGCGACATATCCGAGAGCATTTCCGACCGTCAGTGCATGCTGTATGTGGAAGCTTTCGGAATTATACCTTTTGGTGAGCTCAAGCGCCTGCTCAGGGCTTGGAATATAAGTCATAAAAAGAACCTCCAAACGCGATTTTTAACTATGATAATGCAAAAAAGTGAAAATAGCAATCAGTTTCATCCAATTTCGCATTAAGCGCTCAAAAAGCAAATCGTCAGTTGACTTTACAATGCCTATGTGCTAAAATTCTTAGGCACGCGACGCTGGTGTGGCTCAAAGGTAGAGCACTTCACTCGTAATGAAGGGGTTGTGAGTTCGATTCTCACCACCAGCTCCATAAACGAGTTCTTCCTGTTTTAGGAAGAACTCGTTTATTTTTTTATGATAATTTGAACAGATGCTCTAGATATCTATCCACCTATGTCTGAAAAACAACCACCTATGGAAAATCAATGGAAAATAATTTTACATTGCCCTATAATGTAAGCATAGCGAGGGGATGACAGAATGCAAATTGAAATTAAAATTGACAGCAACTACAAGGAACCTAAGGTTATTGTGCTGACGGATAAAATTACAGATGAAATCAATGCGCTTATCAAAAGGCTTTCCCAGGATGAACAACAGATGCTCACCGGATTTTGCGGAGACACCCTGGAGATATTGGAGCAGGCGGACATCCTGCTAATCTATGCGGCTGCGGGGAAGGTATTGGCGGTCACCAGCCGGGGAGAATTTACACTCCGCCAGCGCTTGTATGAGTTGGAGGAACGTCTTGATAAAAGTAAATTCGTACGCATATCCAATTCAGAAATAATCAATCTAAAAAGGTCAAAGCCTTTGACCTGAGCTTTGCATGTTCTATTTGTGTAACTATGTCAGATGGCACGGTTACATATGTTTCGCGGCGGTATGTCTCAAAGATCAAACAGATATTGGGAATATGAGGTGATAAAATGAAAAAACAGATTATTAATCGAGGTCTTTTTGGCTTCCCGACCGGCATTGCATTGGGCTATGCCATTACAATCATCATTTCTGCAATATGGGGAAATGGCAATTATCTGCCCGTCACACAGGAATTGCTAAAAGCCATGGGCAATGAAATTAATGCAGTCATTTTCCAAGCAGTTTTGTGTGGAATAATGGGCTCCTGCTTTGCGATGGCATCGGTAATATGGGAAATTGATAATTGGAGCATTGCAAAGCAGAGTGGAATTTATTTTGCTGTCATTTCTGCCATAATGCTGCCGATAGCATATTTCGCAAACTGGATGCAACATACGCTGATAGGAATTTTGTCATATTTTGCGATCTTTGTTGCCATATTTATTTTTGTCTGGCTGATTCAATACTTCGGATGGAAGGCGAAAATCAAAAAAGTAAACAGACGCCTTAAGGATCAGGCTGACACTGATGCGAACTGATATCACAATTATTCAAATAGTTACTAAAGAGAAAAGTCACACCTATAATATCGAAAAATTAAGCCGTCTGGCTCCGTTTTGGTAGCGGAGTCAGACGGTGTTTTAGTTGAAAGAGCTCAAAGTTTTGAGTTTTCTATCCAAACAAACTCCGATCTGAGAAATAATAAAATAAAAAACTTCCAGTTCTGCCAGCGACGGAGCTGGAATTATAGTTTATGTTTAGGGGACAATAAGAGCATCGCCATGTTGTTTCCGGCGTAAATTGCGCCATTTATTTTTTAAAATACAAAATATACCATAGGGCGCGCAAGCAAAATTTACAAGTCGTATTTAAGAATATTGGCCGGGAACCGGGCAAGAATAGTATCGGGATCAAAACCCAAATAGAGAAATCCAAACAGAGAAAAAGGAGATGCACTCTAATGTCTAGAAGTAACAATCTTGTAAACCCCAATGCACGCGAGGCAATGAACCGCTTCAAGATGGAGACCGCCAACGAAGTCGGCGTTAACCTGAAGCAGGGCTACAATGGCGACCTTACCAGCCGTCAGGCAGGTTCTATCGGTGGCCAGATGGTCAAAAAGATGATCGAGGCTTACGAAGCCGGCCTGAAGTAATTAAGTTTACCATTGTTAAAACAGAGAGCCGCACTTAATTGTGCGGCTTTTTGTTATTGATTTTTAAGCTCCGAAAGCCTGGAGCGGATATCATTGATGGTCGCTGCTGTATGTATCCGCTTCCTGTTTCTCATTGTGGTTATGAGTGTCATGGCATGGGTGTGCCCGTGGCGGTCTCTTGTCGGGAAGCTAATGCAAAATACACCGGAGACAAAATCTTCAAGGTGGGTTGCGTATCCCGACCTTCTGGCATCCATTATCTCCTGCCGTATACCCTCGACCGTGAAGTCACGGCTTTGAAATTTCATAGGCTCGAGACCTGAAAAATATTTTTCGAGTTCATCATTTGAATATAATGACAGCATGGCCTTTCCCGCACTCGAACAATAAGCAGGAACAGTTTTACCAATCAGATAATCAATATCTCTGTTATAGTGCGGAGACACTCGAAACAGCAGCATGGGGTCGAGGTCGTCCATGGTGTTGATATTTACCGACACATCATATTTTTGCGAGACAGAGTGTGCAAGTGTGATCATCCTCTGCAGACTGTCATTTCCGGAAAGCATATTAAAGGAGAGTCTGAAGATACGATTTGTCAAATGATATCTGTTGTTAATCGGATTTTTTTCAGCATAACCGATCTCCGTCATCGTCTGCAGAAAGCGGTTGGCACTTGAAATAGAGCAGTCTAAAGCTTCGGCAAGCTGGGTGAC
>CAZHUG010000048.1:7224-16273 GCA_964535405.1 uncultured Oscillospiraceae bacterium
GCATGCCGTTATGCTTTGACATTATGTCTATGAGTTGCAGTGTCTTTTTAACAGAGGCGATACTATCGGATGACATTTCATCAGCTCCTTGAGTGTTTGCTCATAGCGCAAACAAATATGCGCACTGTGGAAAGTCTTTTGATAATTATACGATACTATTGAATTAAATTGCAGAACTAGTAATGTAATATTAGCATGTTAGCTACACACAGGCAAGTCGAAAAAATAAGGAGTGAAGGCAATTGAAGTTTGATTTAATGGCTACTGCTCATTTGACAGCATCACGTGAGCCGATGCCGCCCGCCTGGATATTCGATGATCTGGGCATAATTGGCACCGCCGGCACCTGCTGCGCTGTGCTTCGGACAGAGGAGGGGCTCATACTGCTAGATGCGCTGTGGCCTGACCCGGTGTATGTGGATATTATTGAGTCGGGACTACGAGAGCTGGGCTGCGACCCTGCGGACATTAAAATTTTACTCATAAGCCACGGGCATCCTGACCACTCGGGCTGCGGCAAGCACTTCATCGATAAATATGGTGCAGTGCCGTACATGTCTGAGGTAGACTTCCACTTTGAGAAGGAGTTTTGCCGTCAGGCAGGAGTAGCCGGCTGGACATTTGACTTTGAGGTCGAAAATTTTATCGAGGGCGGCGGCGAGCTGCGGCTTGGCAGCACTGTGATCAAGGCTTTTTCCACACCGGGACATACGCCCGGCGGACTTTCGTTTATCGTTCCTGTAACAGATCAAGGCAGGCCGCATACGGCAGCGCTCTGGGGTGGCACTGCACCTCCGCCCCTGCTTGAATCAAACTATCAGTATATCGAAAGCTTGGATAAGTTTATCGAGGAATGCAAAAAACACCATGTCGATGCGGAATTTATGAATCACCCCATACTTAACAACGGCGTTGAGCGTATGGCGGTCATGAGAGCCCGAATTGACCAGGTCGCAAACCCCTTCGTAGTGGGAGAAGAGGGCTACATTCGCTTTACGGAGCTCTACCGCCAGCTGGCCGAGGATAACATAGCTGCCGGCTGCGTTGATTACACCAAGGCATAGGGAACAAAGAATAATTGGGAGGGAAAAGATATGACAATCGTTTGGTCAACCTGCTCCGCAATGGCGGTAATAGCTCTACTTTTCGCGTTTGGAAACTATATCTCAGTTAAAACCAAGGCATATGTGTCTTCAGTTCTCGTGGCGGTTATTGGTTTTGTTGTGCTTATGTATTCGGGGATAATTCCCGCAGACCTCTGCTCTACTGCCGGCCTTACCGGCATGGTTGGAACATTTGTAATCCCGTTTTGCATAATTGACGTCGCCTCAAAAATGAAGATACGCGAGCTGGCGCCGGAGTGGAAGACGGTTCTGACTATAATAGCCTCTACGCTCGGTATCGTCGTCATATGTATTGTTGTTGGCATACCGCTAATCGGCAAGGCCAAGGCCATCGGCTCTATAGGGCCCCTGTCAGGCGCACTGCTCGCGACAACAATCGCACAGCAGATGGCAACCAGCATGAATGCGCCCGATGTTGGAGTGTTCGTGATGATCGTTCTTGTCCTTCAAATGTTGGTGGCTCTGCCGGTCGCCACTATTTGCCTCAAGGGATACATCCGCGAGATAAGCGCAAACGGTGTGCTTGCACTTCAGGTCGAAAAGCTTGCGGCCCCTGTCGCCGCGGTGGCTGAGGGTGGCAAAGCAGAGAGACGCGGCATTCTGGCAACACCCAAATCTTGGGACAGCGATTATATGATTATCTTTAAGATCGCAGTGGTCGGATTTATCGGCTTTACGCTGGGCTCCTGGCTTGCCGGACCGACCAAGAACATAGTTAACGCCACTCTCTGCTATCTGGTGCTGGGCATGGCGGCGGCTGAGCTCGGTTTTCTTGAGCGTGCGCCTCTGGAGAAGGCGAATTCGACGGGAATAATCTATTTTGCGCTGTTTTCACTGCTGCTGTCGACCTTTGCAGGTGTCAGCTTTGAGACTATGATCTCTCAAATTTTGCCTGCCTTGGCTATAATTGTACTTGCAGCTGTTGGAATGCTTGTATTTACTTTCCTGCTCTCCAAGATTATTAAAATGTCACCCTGGCTCTGCATGGCGATCGGCATGTGCTGCTATCTGGGCTATCCGGGAAGTCAGATCGTGGTCGAGGAGACTGTTCGCGGCGCAACAGAGCTGAGCGCCGAGGAAGCAGCCGCTTGCAGCAACATAATGATACCTAAAATGATACTCGGCTATTTTGTTGCGGCGATAATTTCGATTGTTTCAGCCAGCATCGCAGTGGGATATATGTTCTAGGAAAATTGTAAAAGCCGCACCTTAAGGTGCGGCTTTTTGTTTTGATTTGAGTGTTATTTAATCTCCGGCAGCGAAGCGGCTGCGGCGGACTGACCGACGCGGCGGAACTTTTCGTCAGGAAGGGAAGCGCTGATTTTCTCGGCAATTAGCGGATACTCGTCTTCCAAAACTGCATTGCAGGTGGCAAGCACAAGATCGCCGCCCTTGCCGGACATCACTCGTCCCAGCAGTAAAACATGTGAAAAACTATAATAATCATGATATAGCACCAGCGCATGGGCAAGATAAACACCAATGCTGCGGTAAACCGCCGCGGCGCGCGGATCTTCCCGCTCCATAAGAGCCTGAACGACCTTGAGCCTTTCAGCAGGTGAGGAAGAGGCATCCAGCTCAATCCTCGCAGCGGGCGCAAGCTTTATAACCGCATCCTGAGAGAAATACTTGCAGCCGACTCCGATATCGCCTGACCACTCGTCCTCCATTGCGTCGGGTGACGCGTCAAGCGGCATGAAGGCAAGCTCGTTTAACCAGCCCGTTATACAGCCATTCTCATCAACGAAGCCGACAGCCTCGCTTGTTCCCATCGCGATGCCGAGTATATTATCTTTCCCAAGGCTCATCGCCCCGGCAAGTGCGGTCACATCACCGTCGTTGCAGACAACCAGTGGCACATCGCCAATTTCCCTGGCCGCGCGGATGTATATATCCTTCACCTTGTCATTGAAATCCTGTTCGGATACCTTGAGAAAGAGCGATGCCTTCATAGTGCGGTTGCCAATATAAATTCCGGCAGAGGATACGCCGATTGCGTCCACCCGCGGCATTTTTTTGGCAGCTGACTTCATCGCGTCTACTATGCCCTTGAAGTGATAGTCAGGGTCTTCGGTAGTCTTGGGAAACCAGACGACCTCTTCGGAAAATACGCTCTCGCCATCTATGACGGCGGAAACCTTCCTGTCGGAGCCGCCCGCGTCAAAGCCAATGCGGCAGCCTTCCAAATGCCTGCCAATTGGCTCGGGATTGATCTTCTCCGCAGGCAGTCGGTCGCAATGCACGACCTCGACGCTCCGCTCGTAGACGTGCGACATGAAGCCAAAATCGAAGTGCCTTGCGCCGTCAGGAGAGTATTGCGCCTTTATATACTCGAAAATGCCCTCGTCGCCGCAGATGAAAATTTTCCAGCCGCCATAGAGCCAGAGCATGCTCTTTACAAGCCGCTCAACATAAAATTTATCTGCGTCAGCCATCTCGACCGTGCCATGTATGAAGGTCCGGCGCACGGCAGTCTGTCCGTCGGCCCGCTCCACCGCAACACCCAGCGACTTTGAGGCGCCTTTTAAATATGCGGTGTTGAAGCTGTGCAGCGGGATGTGAGCGGGATCCAGCTCCGGCGAATTTTTAACTGAAATATCGATTCCGAGAAAGTTCATGCGGTATACCTCCCATGATATCAATTTGCTTATAGCTATGATATCACGAAGCCTAAGCAATGTCATTGCTCCAAAAAGTGATTATATGGAGTTGAATGTGAAAAAACAGGCACTGCCGCTGTGCACGACAGTACCTACTTAAATTTTCATGAAACAGTCACCGAGCTGTCCAATCATCTGTCGCTTGGACCCGGGTCGAAGTTTCCGTAAATGAGGTCATCTACGTCGAAATCCATATATCCTCACCCCCTGATGTAAAGTGGCACATACATACATCCTATGCGGGTGAGACTAAAACTATGCCTGTTTTGTTCTCAAAGTCAGAGAAATAATTTCCGGCGTGTTCATGAAGCGGGGTACGGAAACTGAATTTCCAAGCCCGCGTGAGATAATAAGGCTGTAGGCATCCGTCTCAAACAGTCCTGCGTCGTGCTCCGGAAAAAGTTCAGCGCTGTTACCCAGGATACCACCGATGAGCGGCAGTCTTACAATGCCGCCATGCGAATGACCGCTGAGTATTATGTCAACCTTCAACTCCGGATATTTCTCTATCCAGGTATTGCGGTGTCCGAGTAAAACGATAAAATTCCCCGGGTGGCCATCGTGAATTATGTCAACCACCTCATCGGGCTTGAGCATATCTGCCCAACCGTTTGGATCCTCAACTCCGGCTAGAATTATGCTCTGATTGCCGCGCTCTATGCTCAAACACTCGTTGCGGAGATAGCGCACGCCCGAATCCTTGAGAAGGCTGGTCAGAGCCGTGATTTCACCTGAATTCCAGTCATGATTGCCGCTGACGAAGTAAACCGGCGCGAGCTTGCAGAGAGCGTCTATCAGCACTTTGAGCTTGGGGAGCTGATCCCGGGTCTTACCTCGGTCAAGAAAATCGCCGGTGAGCACGATGATATCCGGCTTCTCATCGGAAACCTTATCAATGAGTCTGGAGTTATTCTCTCCAAACTCGGAGCCGTGCAGGTCTGTCAGCTGAACGATGCGAAAGCCGTCAAAGTCAGCAGGTAAGTTTTCGAAGGCGAGTTCATAGTGTGTTACGGATAGGCCGTATTTTGAGAGCAGCAGTGATGCTGCGCATACTGCAATAATTGCCAAAAAAATGGAACTCCAAATGCGTTTTTTGGGCTTTGCTGCGTTCATTATGCCTCCAGATCGCGGATATATATCGGTTTTACGTTGGGGTCAGCCGTTGTGCGAACCTGAACCTCGAAGCGCGGCAGATTCTTGAGCATGGTCGAGAGCTTGCCGAAGCCGTAGGTTCGTGGATCAAAGTCGGGCTGCTTTTTAATTATGAGATTGCCGAGGTTAGACAGATCAATGTAGCCGTCATCATCTGCAAGGTCGTCAACGGAGTCTGCAATGAGCTCAATAACCGATTCGGGAACGGGAATTCTTTTATCCTCGGCCTTTTTGGCGGCAGTTCTGGTAACGGCAGGCTTCTCCGCCTTTTCAGTTGCGGACTTCGCAGTGGCTTTTCTGGCAGTTCCGGTTTTCGCCAGCTTGGGAGTTTCGCTCTTTTTATAGCGGTCACGTATGACCTCAATGCGGATGAACTTATCACAAGCCTGAACAAAGGCCTGTGGAGTTTTTTGCTCGCCTATGCCGATGACATGCATTCCGCTCTCGCGCAGGCGTATGGCAAGCGGCGTGAAGTCCGAGTCGGAAGATACCAAGACGAAGCCGTCAGTTTTTCCGGTGTATAGTATATCCATTGCATCTATTATCATGGCAGAGTCGGTGGCATTTTTCCCGGATGTGTAGGCAAACTGCTGCTTTGGTGTAACTGCGTTTTCAAGCAGGGTAGTCTTCCAGCTAATCAGACCGTGAGCAGCCCAGTCGCCATAAATGCGCTTGATCATTGGTGTGCCGTAAATTGCGATCTCTTCCATTATACTCTTCAGGCAGTCACGTGGCGCATTGTCCCCGTCAATCAAGACAGCTAAACGCAGGTTATCTATATTCATCTTATCACAACTTTCATTTGTATTAATTATATTATATTACCATAATTACCCGAGCCAGACAATATGCTCAACAAAATTCGCCGATGTTTTTCTGTTTGCAGCCTCGCTCGGGTAAATGTATATGAAAAAACTACACATAATATCACATGTAGCGGCGGCCCGGGAGGTATCGGCACCGGACTTTGCGGCATGTTTTCCGCTTCAGCAAATAGTTTCCATGCACTATATTATACCACAGCGGCCTCATTTCCTCCACATTTAATAGAAAATGGGAATAAGCGCGAACTTATTTAAGGCGAATTATGGGGAAGCGGGAGGTATAGGCGCAAATAGTTAATTATTTTTTGCTTGAAACAGGCGTGGGTTTGGGTTATAATGCAAAGGCTATACATATGACAAGGCGGCTGAGAGTTTTTTGATATCGGCATAAGCCTTCTGAGTAAAGGATGAAGAACCCATGAGCGCATCACAGGACAAGAAAAAACGGCAGAATGAGCGGACAGAGGGCGTGAATAAGCGCAGTCTGGCCGAGAGAGAGGCCGCAATAAAGGCAAAGAAGGAAAAGACTAAGTGGAGAGCAATAACTGCAGTAATGCTTATTGTGACCATTCTGATACTTCTTGTCAGTTCACCGCTTTTATATACTGTCGCGAAGTCTGTCACTATCGGCGACTACAAATATACAAATGCCGAATTCCAGTTTTTCTATAACAGGGCGTACAGCGTCTTTGCCGCACAAACCCAGGGCTACACAAGCTATCTGATTGACTCGTCAAAGGATTTGGACGATCAGGAAGTTAATGCGTCTACTTTAGGGATTTTTGGCATAGGCGTTCCCGATTCTCTGGCTGATATGGAGACCTTCACTTGGGAGGATTTCTTCAAGGCCAACGCACTTGAGAGCATGAAATTTTCCACAGTGATGTATGATAAGGCGATTGAGGCCGGTTATACTCTCTCGGAGGAGAGCGCGGCTGAGATTGAAGAAGAGATAGAGGCTCTTACGACCGGTGCTGAGACATATAATCTCTCCAGCGCGGACAAGTATGCAAGTCTCATAATGGGCAAGGGCGTCAACGCAAACACTGTGCGCGCGATGCTCGAGCGCATGAAGATTGCCAGCACCTATGCTCAGGACTATTACGAGTCTCTGGAGTATTCGAGTCAGGAGCTCAAGGCGTATTACGCTGAGAATAAGGCCGAGCTCGATAAATTTGGCTTTTCTTACTATTACGTAGCAGCCGAGAAGGAAGCGGTCGAGGTTGACGTGACTGACGAGGATACCGGCGAGGTTACCAAGGACTCGGAGGAGCAGGTAACCGATGCCACCATGGCTGATGCAAAAAAGCTTGCTGATAATATAGCCAATATGGTGAAGGAAGGCGACTTTGAGCTTGCTCTGGAGAAGTACGCTGACGGGGCCGACGCCTCTGAGGTCAAGGGGGCATTCGCATATTCCCTGGGAGATCTGATGCGCGAGTGGCTTACCGACAGCTCCCGCAAGCAGGGTGATGTCACCGTTATCGAGAACGAGGGTGCCGGATATTACGTCCTGCGCTTCGCAGAGCATAGCGATAACAACTATAAAATGGTCGCGGTTCGCCATATTCTCGTGAAGGCGGTTGACGAGGACGAGGATGGCAGCTATAGCACCGAGGAGAAGGCTGCCGCAAAGGAAGCCATCGACAAGATCTATGCCCAGTGGAAGGCCGGAGACGCAACTGAGGACAGTTTTGCGACGCTTGCCGACGAAAAGAGCGAGGATACCGGATCCAACGGCACAAACTCCAGCGGCTCAAGCGGCGGTCTGTATGAGGACATTTATAAGAACCGCATGGTCGATGAGTTCAACGATTTCTGTTTCGCAGAGGGTCGCAAACCCGGCGATACGGGCATCGTATATGGCGAGAGCTCCTCATATTCCGGCTATCACCTCATTTACTTCGTGGGTTATGAGGACGAGAGCTTCTGCGATTACCTCGCCCAGTACGGCAACGGCAACTCCGATGCGGAAGTGGGAGTTGCAGGTCTGAGAAATGCCGGGTACAATACTTGGCAGACCGAGACTCTTGACAGCTATGACCTGAAGGTCAGCAGCTTCGTGCTCTGGTTTGCAAAAATCTAGTTATTAATTCTAACAAGGGGCTGCCGTGAGGCGGCCCTTTTTCAAAGGGTGATTACATGAACGAGCGAACAAAACGCGCAGAAATGCTGCTCGGTGCCGAGGCTATGGAGCGGCTGCGCAACAGTCATGTGGCAGTATTCGGTCTTGGCGGCGTAGGCTCCTGGTGCGCCGAGGCACTTGCAAGATCAGGCGTGGGCTGTCTCACAATCATTGACGAGGACACGGTCGCTGAAAGTAACATAAATCGTCAGCTGTGTGCGCAAGACTCAACTGTGGGCATGAATAAGGCCGAGGCGCTTGCCGCGCGGCTTTTGGACATTGCGCCGACGGCACGGATACGGCCGCTTGTGGCGCATTACGATGCCGGGTCGCGCGAGGATTTTTTCAGTGAGCGCTATGACTATATCGCTGACTGCATTGACCTTGTATCCTGCAAAGTTGACCTTATAAGCACGGCGCAGGAGCGGGGGATACCCATCATATCCGCATTGGGAACCGGCAATAAGGCCGACGCGGAGCAGTTGACGGTCTGTGATCTGTCCCAGACCCACGGTTGCCCTCTCGCGCGCGTCGTAAGGCGCGAGCTGAGGCAGAGGGGGATAAGGCGGCTGAACGTGGTATTCAGCCCTGAGGAGGCCATGACGCCGTCTCAGCCTGATGCACCGCCGCCCGGGCGCAGAAGCGTGCCGGGCTCACTCGTATGGGTTCCTGCGACTGCGGGTTTGCTCATGGCGGGACACATCTGCATGGAGCTGGCAGAGGAGGCGAAATGAAAAAACCTGTGTTATTAGTGGCAGTAGTCGCAATGCTCACCCTCTCTGCCTGCGGCACGAAGATGCCTGATGTGACGCCGGAGTCGAAAATGCAGGCAATTGCGGACTATGAGCCAATAGTTTCTGCGGCAATTGAGAAGCTTGAGCTAGTTCGCTGCGACGATCTGTCACAGGATATGCAGTCCTACGAGGGTGGGCCTGTCGAGCTTCCGGAGGATCTGACTGAGTATGAGCTGGAGTATTTTGACGCGGCAATCGTCTATATTGTTGACAGTATGCCGGAGGATTTGTCGGCATATGACCAATACCGGTATTTTGCCTTTGTCATTTCTCTCCGTACAGATTACGATTACGGCCTCGACGAGGATGGGCGCAGCATGACAGCATACGGCCCAATTGCGGAGGGCAAGGGCGTATGTATGGGCTATAC
>CAZHUG010000049.1:0-16249 GCA_964535405.1 uncultured Oscillospiraceae bacterium
CGGACTTCATCGGCGAGTCCAACATCCTAGACGGAACCATGCGCGGCGATTTTCTTGTCGAATTTTTTGGACGCAAGTTCCGCTGTCTCGACAAGGGCTTTGAAAAAGACGAGCCGGTTGACGTTGTCATCCGCCCGGAGGATATCGATATCGTCAACCCCGATTCCGGACACCTTTGCGGAACGGTCACCAGCGTGACCTTCAAGGGTGTGCACTACGATATTATCGTCGACTTCAAGGGCTTCAAGTGGCTCATTCAGACCACTGACTATCAGCCCGAGGGCGCCTACATAGGAATTAAGCTCACGCCCGACGACATTCACGTCATGCACAAGAGCGAATACTCCGGCATGTTCGGCGACTACAGCTCATATTCAGCTGTGTATGACGACATAAGCGATCCCGACATTATCATAGGGGAGGAGGACGCCACGCCTCAGGAGGAGGGCTGGAATGAAAACGAGTAAGTATCTGGCCGGCCCCTATCTGGCCTGGATGATCCTGTTTACAATCGTGCCGCTCGGCATCGTTGTCTACTTCTCAATGACGGAGCTCGGCACAGGCAGCTTCACCTTTGCAAACATAACTGCGCTGAGCGACTATGTGCCCGTTTTTGTACGCTCTGTGCTATATGCACTCGCGGCGGCGATTATATGTCTGCTCATCGGCTATCCCGTCGCCTACGTCATCGCGCAGACCACCGCATCGGCGCAGCGCGTGCTCTACATGCTTGTCATGCTGCCTATGTGTATGAGCTTTTTGCTGCGCACACTGGCCTGGGTCTCACTTTTGCGCGACACCGGCATAATAAACAACTTCCTCGGCATTTTTGGCATCGGCCCTCTCCCGCTCATCCGAAATTCCGGTGCGGTCATCCTCGGCATGGTATATAACTACCTGCCGTACATGATAATGCCGCTCTACACCGTTATCGTCAAGCTCGACCCGCGACTCATTGAGGCCGCGCAGGACCTCGGCTGCAACTCCGGCATGGTTTTCCGCCGCGTGGTTCTGCCGCTGTCCGTGCCCGGAATAGTTTCGGGCTTCACCATGGTTTTTGTGCCTGCTGTTTCGACCTTCTACATTTCGCAGAAGCTCGGCTCAACGGAGACCGTGATGATTGGTGATATTGTCGAGCGCCAGTTCAAAACCGCCTACAATCCCAATCTCGGCGCCGCGATGAGTCTCATGCTCATGCTCATCGTCTTCGCCTGTATTTGGATTATGAATCGCTTTACCGATAGCGAGGACGGGATGGTGACGATGTGAAAAAAGCAGGACGCATCTATACTGCCATCATTTTTCTGTTTCTCTACATACCAATGATCGTCCTTTTCGTCGCCTCCTTCAACACCGGCAAGGACATCTCGGATTTCGAGGGCTTTACCTTCGCGCGCTATGGCGAGCTGTTTCGCGATACAACACTCTTGCCTCTGCTGGGCAACTCCCTGCTGCTCGCGTTTATTTCGAGCCTGATTGCGACAGTCCTCGGCACCGCTGCCGCCGTCGGAATTCACGGCATGCGCGGGCGCATTCGCCGCATTGTCATGTCCGTGACCAACATCCCGATGGTCAGCCCGGAGATCGTAACCGGCATCAGTCTTTCCCTGCTGTTCGTATTCATGGGCAGATTCATGCTCGGGCGGGAAAACGTTCTCGGTTTCACGACGCTGCTCGTGGCGCATGTCACGTTTAACCTGCCTTACATTATTCTCAACGTCATGCCGAAGCTCAGTCAGATGGACCCGTCCCTGAACGACGCCGCGCTCGATCTCGGCTGTACGCCGCTGCAGGCATTTTTCAAGGTCATAATCCATGAGATTATGCCGGGAATAATCTCCGGCGCAATGATGGCCTTCACCATGAGTCTTGATGACTTTGTCATCTCCTACTTCACCTTCGGGCCGAGCTTTGCAACCCTGCCCGTCGAAATTTACAACTACACCAAAAAGCCAATACAGCCTAAGCTATACGCGCTGTTCACGCTGCTGTTCTTCTTCATCCTGGCGATCATGGTTCTCATGAACCTGCTCCAGGCACGAGACGTGCGCAAAAAACAGTCCAACGCTGCGGCCAGCTGATGAAAGGGGTTTTTCTAATGAAAAAAATTGTATCTGTTCTTCTCGTTTGCATTATGTGTTTTGCCCTTGTCTCCATGAGCGCCTGCGGGGGAACCAACGGCAAAACCACCATCAACGTCTTTAACTGGGGTCAGAATATATCTGACGGCTCCGACGGCTACACCGATATTATAGCTGAGTTTGAGAAACAGCATCCCGACATCAAGGTCAACTACACCACCTATGCCACCAACGAGGAGCTGTACACCAAGCTTTCTACCGGCGGCGTGTCCTACGATGTCATTATCCCCTCCGACTACATGATTGCGCGGCTGGCGGAGGAGGGCTATCTTCTGGAGCTGAATTTCGAGAATATCCCGAATTACGAGCTCGTGGACGATACCTTCAAAAACCAGTCCTACGACCCTGACAACAAGTATTCCGTGCCCTACACCTGGGGCACTGTGGGCATCATCTACAACAGCAGGCACGTCGCCGAACCCACGGGCTGGGATGTGCTCTGGGACGAGAACTACGCCGGCAAAATCCTGATGTTCGGAAACCCGCGCGATGCCTTTGCCATCGCCGCTGCCCGTCTGGGCTACAGCTTCAACACCGAGGACGAAGCCGAGCTTCGTGCCTGCGCCGACCTGCTCCGCGAGCAGAAGCCCCTTGTTCAACAGTACGTCATGGACGAAATTTATGACGCTATGGAAAACGAGGAGGCATGGATCGCCCCCTACTACGCCGGCGACTTCCTGATGATGCACGACAATAACCCTGACCTCGCTTTCTATCTGCCCGAGAATGAAAGCTTCAACGCCTTCATCGACGCAATGTGCATTCCCAGCTGCGCCGAGCACAAGGATGAGGCAGAAACCTTCATAAACTTCATCACCTCGCCGGAGATCAGCGGCGCGAACATGGACTGGATCGGCTACGGCTCACCTGTCTCTGCCGCAAAGGAGTTCATGGATGCCGGGATGGCAACAGACCCCGTTGTCTACCCCAGCGCCGAGACGCTCGCACGTGGTGAGGCCTTCGCAAAGCTCTCCACAAAGGCGACCCAGCTCATGGATTCGCTCTGGCTCGGGGTGACAACCTCTAAGTAATTTAAAAAGTAAGCTAAAAAGTGAGCGTATCCGTTGAAAGCCTCAACAGATACGCTCACAGTTTTTTTATTATGCCCTGATCGCCCAGCGCATTTTTGTGGAGCGCGCGCGGCTGTTTAAATTACACTCCTCCGCGCTGGGTCGGATAATTTCAGTGGAAATTTCCGAATATACGCCTTCCTGCAGTCCGCGCTTGAAGGCTTTTTTCACCAGCCGATCCTCCCCCGAGTGAAAGCTCAGGATGGCAACTCGACCGCCGGGGCCAAGCGCGTTCGGGAGCTTTTCCAAAAAGGCATACAGCGCTTCAAACTCACTGTTGACATCGATGCGCAAGGCCTGAAAGACCCTTTGGCAGGTTTTATTAATTGTGTCTTTCCGCTCTGCCTTTGGCAGAAAGGACAGAGTGTCCTCTATGATCTGCTTGAGCTGTGTTGTCGTCTCGGGCGGCTTTTTCTTTCGGACGGCTGAGGTGATTGCCTTGGCAAGCTCCGCGGCATAAGGCTCGTCCGCGTTTTCCAAAAGCATCCCCTCAAGCTCTTGCCAGGAGAGCTCCTTGAGTCGCTCGGCGGCGGAAATGCCCTTTTGGGGATCCATGCGCAGATCGAGCGGCCCCTCCGACTTATAGGTAAAGCCGCGATCCGGGTTATCAAGCTGCATGGAGGAAACTCCAAGGTCAGCCATCATGAAATCAAACGGCCCGTATTCCGCCGCAACCAGATCAATATTCATAAAATTCTGCTGTAAAATAGTGACATTTTCCGGCCCGAAGCCCTGCTCTGCCAGTCTCTGCCTAGTCTTTACAATTTCGATAGGGTCCACATCCAGCGCATACAGATGTCCCTGTCCCGAAAGCTCTTTTAGTATGGCCATAGAATGCCCGCCATAGCCCAGGGTGGCATCCAGCCCGTTTTGACCCGGCTTAATTTGCAAAAAGTCCAGGATTTCCTTTACGCAAATGGAAATGTGCATTCCTGCCGGAGTGCGCCCTTTGGCAATGAGCTCTTCCACGGCATCCTTATATTTATCCGGCTGAAGCTCCTTATATTTATCCTTAAACTGCCGGGGATGTGTGCCTTTATATCGCTCCCGCCGCTTATGGGGCTGTTGCTCTTTGTTTTCCATTTAAACCTGCCTCACTCATCTGTCATCATGGGTATTATGCCTCAGCATAACATATGCTCCGCAAATATAAAAGGGCGCCCCTGTCAGGTGCGCCCTTTTTCAACGGTCTTATCAGAAATTCAATGTTGCGAAATAATCCTCCGGGGTCTCCGCTCTGCGAATGAGCGTAGCGCTGTCGTCCTCTCCGAGCAGAATCTCGGCACTGCGGAGCTTGCCGTTGTAGTTATATCCCATGGCGTGACCGTGCGCGCCGGTGTCGTGGATGACGAGATAGTCACCCGGCGCGATGGCAGGAAGCCAACGATCCACGGCAAATTTATCGTTATTTTCGCAGAGGCCGCCGGTGACGTCGTACATATGGTCGCAGAGCGCATCCTCCTTGCCTGCGACGGTTATGTGGTGATATGAACCGTACATAGCAGGGCGCATCAGATCGCAGGCGCAGGCATCCACGCCGATATATTCCTTGTGTATATGCTTCTGGTGCAGGCATTTGGTGACAAGACAGCCGTAGGGCGCCAGCATGAAGCGTCCCAGCTCGGTGTAAATTTTCACGTCCCCCATTCCCGCGGGAACGAGAATCTGCTCGTACACGCGGCGCACGCCCTCGCCAATGGCCATTATGTCGGCCTTGCGGCCGTGGGGACGGTAGGGAACCCCGATGCCGCCCGAGAGGTTTATGAAGCCGATGTTCGCCCCCGTCTCCTCATGCAGCTCAACCGCCAGCCTGAAAAGCTGACCGGCAAGGGCGGGATAATAGTCGTCGGTTGTCGTGTTCGAGGCGAGGAAGGCGTGGATGCCGAACTCCTTTGCGCCCTTCTCCTGAAGGATGCGATAGGCCTGGAACATCTGTGGCTTCGTCATGCCATATTTTGCGTCACCGGGCGAGTCCATGATTGTGTTGGAAATTTCAAAATAACCGCCCGGGTTAAAACGACAGCTGATCGTCTCTGGAATATAGCCGATGGTCTTCTCCAGGAAGTCTATGTGCGTTATATCGTCAAGATTTATGACCGCGCCCATCTGCGCGGCTTTCACGTAGTCCTCTGCCGGTGTATCGTTTGAGGAGAACATGATTTCATCGCCCGTTATGCCGCAGCGCTCGCAGAGCATGAGCTCCGTCAGGGACGAGCAGTCCATGGCGCAGCCCTCCTCGTGGAGCAGCTTCATTATGCTCGGGTTCGGTGTGGCCTTTACGGCGAAATATTCCTTAAAACCCGGATTCCATGCGAAAGCGGCATTGAGCTGTCGCGCATTCTCTCTTATGCCTTTTTCATCATAGAGATGATAGGGTGTGGGAAAGCTCTTGTCCAGCTCTACCAGCTGTTCCTTGGTGACAAACGGTCTTTTTTCTTTTTGCATTTTATTCTTCTCCCTTTCCGTCGAAGATTATAACTATGCGTGTTCCCTTTCCGGGAACACTGTCCGCGTCTATCGTGGCTTTATGCCAGGCCGCGGCGTGCTTAACTATTGAAAGTCCCAGACCCGTGCCGCCGGTCTCCTTCGAGCGGCTCTTCTCCACGCGGTAGAAGCGCTCGAATATCCGATCCATGTGTTCAGGCTCGATGCCTATGCCGTCGTCCGTGACCGCGAGCAGCGGTACGCCGTTTCGAGCACCCACATATATCCACACATGTCCGCCGGGCTGGTTATATTTTATAGCGTTGTCGCAGAGGTTCATGACCAGCTCATCAATGAGCTGCGCCGCGCCCTTGATCGTTTGCTCCGTACCGGTCAGCTCGACCGTGACGCGGCAGTTTGTCGCCTTCGCCTCGAGCAGCTCAACGCATTTTTTTGCCGAAGCCAGAAGTTCAACAGGCTCCGAAATGGACTCGGTAGAGCCCTCGTCGAGTCGAGACAGGCGAATTATGTCTGCTATGAGCGCGATCAGGCGCTGTGCCTCGGAATATATCTTACCCGAAAGCGCGGGCAAATCCTCAGGCTTTGCAAGGCCCCTCATCATCATCTCGGCATAGCCGGAAATGGATGTTATCGGTGTTTTAAGCTCATGCGACACGTTTGCTGTGAACTCGCGGCGCATATCCTCCGCCGCCATACGCTCTGTAACGTCCAGCAACATCAAAACCACGCCATTAGATGCGCCGTCAACCACGACGGGGCTCGCAATTGCCTGAATGAGAAGTCCGCCCTGCGCGAAGGTCTCGCGGCAGGAGTGCCCCCCGACAGCGGTATGTACAGCAGCCTGAAGAAGGTTGTTCCCGCAAATGGTGAAAATATGCTGACCCTCTGTGTCGCCCACGGTTCCCAAAAGCCGGCCTGCGCCCTTGTTCATGAGCACAACAAGACCCTCTCCATCCAAAAGAACCAGACCCTCGGTCATGTTTTCGGTTATAGAATCTAATTTGCGCTCCTTATCCTCGAGCTCTTTGCGCTTTTCCTGAAGCTCGCGGCGCTGCTCACCAATTCTGTGGATCAGCGGCCGGAACTCGGCATAGCCATCGCCCTCAGCCTCGTCCGGAGACGGGGGCTTTATGACCTTAAACATGATCGCCATGCCAGCTGCCGACGCCGACGCCGTGATAACAAACCAAACGGCAATCGTCCAGACCGTGACAGAAACCACATCGCTCGTCCTTAAGCAGATAAACCGAACGCACACCGCGGTCAGCGCCGAGACTGCCGCTATTATGAAAAGCAAATATTTTGCAAGTTTTTCTTTCATTCGTCTATCATATATCCAACTCCGCGAACCGTGCGGATTACTACGCCCGCATCGCCGAGCTTCATGCGTAGGCCGCGGATGTGCACGTCAACCGTGCGTGTCTCCTCGCCCCCGGAATAGCCCCAAACCGCGCCCAGCAGCTCCTCACGCTTCACAACCGAGCCCCTGTGCCGCATCAGGTATTCGAGTAAATCGAACTCCTTTACCGTGAGAGCAATCTCAGCCCCGGCAGCCTCGACACGCCGGGCGGCTGGGTACAGGCTGATATCTCCCACAAGCACGCACTCGCGCGGTTCGTTTCGACGCAAAAGCGCACGTACTCTTGCAAGAAACTCCATAATTCCAAACGGTTTTGATATATAATCGTCAGCGCCCTGATCAAGGCCTCTGACCTTATCCATCTCCGTGCCGCGCGCAGACATTATCATGACGGGAATCTGCGCCGTATCCGAGCGTTGGCGCAGACGGCGGAGAACCGAGAGGCCGTCCTCCTCCGGCAACATTATATCCAGGATTATAAGACGCGCACTTGCCGGGTCAAGTGCGTCAAAAAACTCAGACGGCGAGACAAAGCACTCCGACTCAAGCCCCACAGAACTCATGGCATATGCCACCAATTCTCTGATGTTGATGTCGTCCTCGACTACATAGATCACAGCGCTCCTCCTCAGTTTTAAATACTTACCTAGCCTACAATTATATATTACATGAAATCAAATGTCAAAACGACAGGATATGGCAATATATATGAAAATTTCGGGCTCCGATGGCACTCAACGCACCTTTTTTTGAGCTCTCCATAAAAAGGCTTTGATTCGCGCCCCATTAAATGTATAATGAAGAAAAAAGAGACATAGGAGGCCGGGCAATGGATCAGGCTGAAAAACACATTTCCAACGACGACATCTGGCTTTATAACACGGGAGGGGCCAGGCGGGCATATCACGCATTCGGCTGCGTGTATCTGCCGGACTGCGGAATGCACCGCTTTGCGGTTTGGGCGCCAAACGCACAAGAGGTCTATGTGACGGGTGACTTTAACGACTGGGTCATGGATGCCTCCCCAATGTATAAGCGCGAGGACGGGGTTTGGCTGGCATTCCTGCCCAAGGTCAAAAACGGAGACATATATAAATATCGCGTCATCGGCGCTGACGGGGGCGACATTTTGCGCGCTGACCCCTTCGCCTTTCACTCTGAAACCGGCCCCGCGACAGGCTCGCGAGTCTGGAGCCTGGACGGCTACGACTGGACGGACAGCAAATATCTTGAGAAACGCAAAAAAAGCGACCCCCATCACGCCCCCATGTCCATATATGAGCTGCATATCGGCTCCTGGCGCAAGGGGGAAAACGAGACCTTCCCGAACTATCGCCGGATTGCGGACAAGCTGGCAGACTACTGCCTCGACATGGGCTTCACGCATGTTGAGCTGATGCCCATAACCGAGTACCCCTTTGAGGGCAGCTGGGGCTATCAGGTCACCGGCTTCTTTGCGCCCACCAGCCGTTACGGCACGCCGCAGGACTTCATGTATTTTGTGGACAGGCTGCACAAGGCGGGCATTGCTGTCATCATGGACTGGGTTCCGGCGCATTTTCCGCGCGACCAGCACGGTCTGCGCCTTTTTGACGGTACCCCCTGCTATGAATGCAAGGAGCGCCGCATGGCTGAGCATCCGGAGTGGGGAACGCTGATCTTCGACTATGAAAGTCCGCAGGTGCGCAGCTTCCTCATCTCGTCCGCTATGTTCTTCTTCGAGGTTTACCATATTGACGGAATCCGCGTCGACGCAGTGTCTTCGATGCTGTATCTTAATTACGGCCGCAAGGACGGCGAATGGACGCCCAACAGGGATGGCGGTCACATTAACCAGGGCGCGGTCGAGTTTTTGCGCATGCTAAACACCGCGATTTTGACAGAGTACCCCGGCACTGTCACAATTGCGGAGGAGTCAACCTCGTTCCCGCTCGTCTCAAGGCCGCCTGAGGACGGCGGGCTCGGCTTTTCCTTCAAGTGGGACATGGGCTTCATGCACGACATGATTGATTACATGTCTCTCGACCCATATTTCAGGAGCAAAAACCACAATAAGCTCACCTTCTCCATGATGTACGCCTTTTCGGAAAATTTTGTCTTGGCCTTCTCGCATGACGAGGTTGTGCACGGCAAAAAATCGATGGTGGACAAGATGTGGGGGGATTACGACAGCAAGTTTGACTCTCTGCGGGCGCTTTATGGCTATATGTTCGCGCATCCGGGCAAAAAGCTCATCTTCATGGGCAGTGAATTTGCTCAGTTCATCGAGTGGGACTACAAGCAGGAGCTCGACTGGCTGCTGCTTGACTACCCCAAGCACGAGGGCATGCGTCTTTTTGTGCGCGACCTGAACAAGCTTTATAAGAAAAGTCCGGCGCTCTGGCGCATTGACGATTCCTGGAAGGGCTTCAGCTGGCTCAATGTGGACGACTCCGACCGCAGCAGCATAGCCTTTATGCGCAGCTCGAAGAGCTCAAATATTGTCTGCGCCGTGAATTTCACACCCGTACAATATGACAATTTTCGCATAGCGCTGCCCTCAAAGGGCGTGCTGCGGGAACTTATAAACTCCGACAACAGCAAATATGGCGGCAGCGGCGTCCTGATCGACGATATCATCGCCGAGGAGAAACCCTTCAGGGACATGCCCTTCTCCGCCGGAATAACACTGCCGCCCATGTCGGCGGTCTGGTTCAGATTCAGGAAAGGATGACTGTTATGAAACGCGAATTTCAAAAGCTTCTAAACGCCAAGGGCAGGGAACGCATGCCCAGGGTTCTCATTGCTGCAGCCGAATGCGCTCCGATATCCAAAACCGGCGGCCTTGCTGACGTCGTCGGAACTCTGCCAAAAAGTCTGGCCGCACAGGGCATGGACGCGAGAATTATAACCCCATACCACCGCGTGGTTAAGGATAAATACGCCGCCCAGGTCGAACACATGTTCAGCTTCTCCGTCGATCTCGGCTGGCGCAGCCAATATGTCGGCATAGAGCGCCTGATTTTGGACGGCGTAACCATCTATCTTGTGGACAACGAATACTATTTCGGTGACAGCATCTACCGCGGCGAACAGGAGGAGGGTGAACAGTACGCATTTTTCTCCCGCGCCGTGCTCGACACCATCCCGAACCTCGGTTTCTTCCCCGACATACTCCACTGCAACGACTGGCACACT
The DNA here is from genome assembly GCA_964535405.1 of uncultured Oscillospiraceae bacterium. Taxonomy (GTDB): domain Bacteria; phylum Bacillota; class Clostridia; order Oscillospirales; family Oscillospiraceae; genus Scatomorpha. Next base: position 10,194 of record CAZHUG010000049.1, read on the forward strand.
GCCATGCTGCCTATGATGCTCAAAACCCAGTACGGCTTTTTCGAGCAGGGAAAAATCAAAACCCTGTTGACGATACATAACATCGCCTATCAGGGCAAGTTTGGCTTCGAGTTCTTCCAGGAGCTGCTCGGCATCGATCCCAAATATTACACGCCTGAGTTTATGGAGATAAACGGCTGCGCCGCCTTCCTCAAGGCCGGCTGCGTATTTGCCGACAGACTATCCACCGTCAGCCCCAGCTACGCCGACGAGCTGTGCACACCCTATTTTGGCGAAGGTCTGGAGGGAATCCTCTCCGCGCGCCGTCACGAGCTGTCCGGCATCCTAAACGGCATAGACACCAAGGTCTATAACCCGCACTCTGACAGTCTTATTCCCAAAACCTTTGACAAGGGCCACTTAAACGGCAAGCGCGTGTGCAAGCAGTCGCTCATGTTCGACATGGGTCTGACGGCTCCCGAGGAAACTCCGCTCATCGCCATGGTGACGCGCATGACCTCGCAGAAGGGCTTCGATCTCATTGAGCGCGTGCTTGACGAGATGATGGGCTTCGATATCTGCTTCCTCCTGCTCGGCACCGGCGACGAGGGCTACGAGCGCTTCATGCGCGAGGCGGAGCTTCGCCACAAGGGGAGAGTCTGCGCCTACCTCGGCTATGACGAGGCCCTGTCGCACCGCGTGTATGCCGGTGCGGATATGCTGCTCATGCCCTCACGGTTTGAGCCATGCGGCCTCTCACAGATGATTTCCATGCGCTATGGCACCCTGCCCATTGTCCGCGAAACGGGCGGCCTGCGCGACACTGTGAAGCCCTACAATCAGTTTACCGGTGAGGGCAACGGTTTCACCTTCACAAACTACAATGCGCACGAGATGAAAGAGACTGTGGGAGCCGCCGTTCGTCTCTACCGTGATGAGCCGAAGGTCTTTAACGCGCTTATCCGCAACGCCATGAGCGAGGACTTCAGCTTTGCCCGCTCTGCCGAGGATTATATCAGACTCTTCATTGACCTTCTATGAGTACAGATAAAACAAAAAGCAAGAGCTACATCATCGGCTTCGGCGGTGCGGTTCGCGAGTTGTGGACAAATGACGGGCTCTCCGTTTCATATTCCGATCAGATTTTGGTGCTTGCCGGCTGGGAGGGCACGCGCTTTCGCGCCTGCCCTCCGCCGCATGACCACAGCTGTGATGTGAAGCTTTCCTACGCCATGGCCTCGCGCTGTGCCGATCTTGCCGCCCAGCTGGATTCCGGCAGTGCGCCGGCGCTTACGCTTGCATATTTTAAGGCCGCTGCCACCGTTGCCCGGGCGCTCGACGGTCTTGAGGACCTGCGCAAGCTGCCGGGTCGCCTGTCAATGGAGCTCTCCGGCGGGCTTGACTCTGTCATCCTGCCGGAGCTTATGCGTGTGCTGCTTGACGAGCGCGGCGGCGCCTGGGATGACGCACTAGAGATTATCCGCCGCTGTTTCGTCTTTCGCTCAGACGGAACTGATGTTCGCATTCCGCTCGGCGCACTTGCCGGTCTGCAGGGTCGCGACGCGGGTCTTGTCCGCGCCGTGAACGAGAAGCTGGGTGAAAAACTGTGGAACAGCTATCCCGGGGACTGGGCGCGGATAGGTGAGTCCTCAATAATACAGGATGGCGAGATCAGCCTCGCCACGCTCTGCGTCGCCATGTGCGGCAACACCATTTGCACTAAGGAGGAGCGGGCCGGGCGATTTCGCACGCTATTTGCCCTCATGCCCGCTGTATTTAAGATATTATGATTATCTCTGAGCTTTCCCCACAGATTGTGCACGACACGGCAAGTCCCCTCTGCCGCCTGCCCATTGGCTCGGCAAAGACGGGACAGACTGTGACGCTTGCATTTACCGATATTTCCGGAGCCGTTGAGGACGCTGAACTGATCCTCTGGGGTGATGATTTTGAGCGCTCTTACGAGATGGCGCTCAGGGACGGGCGCTGGTTTGCCTCCATCAACACACCCGCGACGCCTGCGGCACTCTGGTATTGTTTTCGGCTCAGCCTCCCGGGCGGCGAATACTGGCTCTGCGCGGGAGAACGCGGCCGCTTTGCCCAGCTCATGAGCAGTCGGGGCGAGGGCTTTCGGCTCACGGTCTACGATGCGGAATTTAAAACGCCTGACTGGCTTCATCGAGGCGTCATGTATCAGATATTTCCCGACCGCTTCGCCCGAGACGAGACTGACACAGCCCGCCTGGGTGTGGAACAGCACCGGACCCAAGGCCGCACCGTCGTGTACCATGAGTCTTGGAACGAGCCTGTGGAGTGGCAGCCGAACACCGCCGAGGGCTTCTACTTCCCGCTGGATTTTTACGGGGGCACTCTGCGCGGCATCGAAAACCGCCTCGGATATCTCAAGCATCTCGGCGTCACAGCCATATACCTGAATCCAATTTTTGAGGCCTGCTCCAACCACCGCTACGACACTGCGGACTATCTGCGGGTTGACCCCATTCTTGGCACAAACGAAGACTTCCAGAGCCTTACAGCACGCGCAAAGGAGCACGGAATTCGCATAATGCTCGACGGTGTATTTTCGCACATCGGCGCTGACAGCATCTATTTCAACAAGTTTTCAAACTACCCGGGCAAGGGTGCCTATAACGCAGGCGAGAGCTCCCCGTACTATGACTGGTTTGATTTTCGTGAGTTTCCGGACAAATATCGCTGTTGGTGGGACTTTCCCGACCTGCCTGAGGTCAAGGAGGACAACCCGCGCTGGCAGAGTTTTGTTGTCAGCGGCGATGACAGCGTGGTCAAGACCTGGCTCAAGCTTGGTGCATCCGGCTGGCGGCTTGATGTGGCGGACGAGCTGCCGGACGATGTTTTGGCGCTCATCCGCAAGGCCTCTAAGCAGGCTCACCCGGACGCCGCCGTGCTTGGAGAGGTTTGGGAAGACCCAGTCGTGAAGTCCAGCTACGGCAAGCGGCGAAAATATGCGCTGGGGGAGAGTCTCGACTCGGTCATGAACTACCCCTTGCGCACTGCACTCATAAATTTCTTCACCCTGCGCACGGATTCGCGCGCACTGGCAGATTTTCTGCTCGACCAGAGGCTCAACTACCCCGCACCCATGTACTGGGCACTCATGAACCTCGTCTCCTCGCACGACTCCGACCGCATACGCACGGCATTGGCAACCCGCCTTGACGCCAGGAGCATGACGCGCGAGCAGCAGTCGAGCTTCATAGTCTCCGACGCTCAGGATGCCCGCGGGGCTATCATGCACAGACTCTGCGCCGCACTGCAGTTCGCCCTGCCGGGCATTCCCAGCGTGTATTACGGTGACGAGACCGGCATGAATGGCATGCTGGATCCCTTTGACAGAGCACCCTTTAACCTCGGTGCGCGCCCGCTTATCGATTGGTATGTGGCGCTGGGCGCGGCGCGCGGCAGTTGTGACGCGCTCAACGTCGGCGCGATTGCTGTGTCTGCACCTGACCCGGATGTCATCTGCATACTCAGGCTCGTGACCGGCGGCACCGACCAATTTGGCACAGCTGCGGACGATGGCGCGATCCTGGCAGTCGTGAATCGCTCCAGTGCAGAAAAGCATGTGGTCGTTGACCTCTGGCTCGACAACGCGGGGCTTGCGCCGCATGAGCTGGAGGAGCTGAAGGCGCGTCGCAACAGCGGCGGTTGCTGCCTGCTCACAGGAATGAAAACAAGCATTTCCAGCGGTCTGGCGGAGCTCAAGCTTCCGCCGCAATCCGCATTTTATTTCCAGCTTACGGAGGATACTAAGTGAAAATAGAAAGAAAATACCCCTTTTTTGTCATTACAAAAAAGGGTGAGGCCGCCGCAAAGAGCGGCCACCCCTGGGTTTATGCGGAGGAGATTACAGAGCGCTGCGGTGATTTCACAAACGGCTGTATTGTCGATGTGTTTTCGCAGCGCGGCTCATGGCTCGGCGCGGGCTTTTACAGCGAAAAAAGCAAAATTGCCGTTCGCATCCTGTCCGCCAACGCCAACGATAGCTATGGTGAGGCATTTTTTGCCCGCCGCGTAAAATATGCCCTGGACTACCGCAGAGCGGTGATGGGCAACGACCTGTCCTGCTGTCGCCTGATTTTCGGCGAGGCCGACGGCCTGCCCGGCCTCACCGTTGACAGGTTCGGTGATATCCTGGTCGCACAGGTGCTGTCCTACGGCATGGATCAGGTGAAGGATATTATTTTCCGCGAGATTTTTGAGCAGATGAATGCCTCTGGCGAGCATATTTCCGGAATTTATGAGCGTAACGAGGCGCATTTGCGCGATTTGGAGGGTCTTACCCGCTACAAGGGCTGGTATGAGGCACTGCCTCATCCGGATATCTGTACCACAGAGATTTCCGAAAACGGCCTGTTCTACAGCGTCGATTTTGAAAATGGTCAGAAGACCGGCTATTTCCTCGACCAAAAGTATAACCGTCTGCGCATAGCCTCGCTGTCAAAGGGCCGCCGCGTGCTCGACTGCTTCACGCACACTGGCTCATTTGCGCTAAACGCCGCCCTCGGCGGGGCTGAGCAGGTCACAGCGGTTGATGTGTCGGAGTCAGCTATCGCACTTGCGCGCGAAAACGCGGCGCGCAACGGACTGTCCGAGCGCATGAACTTCATTGCAACAGATGTTTTTGAGCTCTTGCCGAAGCTCTGCGCGGAAGGGGCCGACTATGATCTCATAATTCTCGATCCGCCCGCCTTCACAAAGAGCCGCAAGACCATTGCTGCGGCCGAGCGCGGCTATCGCGAGATTAACAGCCGCGCCATGCGCCTTCTGCCGCGCGGCGGGATACTTGCAACCTGCTCCTGCTCACACTTCATGCGCTCAGACCTATTTGAAAAGATGCTGCGCGACTCTGCGCGTGATGCCGGAGTACAGCTCAAGCAAATCGAGGCGCGTCAGCAGTCTCCGGATCACCCCATACTCTGGAACGTACCGGAGACCGATTATCTGAAGTTTTACATTTTTCAAGTAATTTAAGTCAACAAAAAGGCCGCCAGCGCCTCCCGTTTCGGGATGCCTTGGCGGTCTATGCTTATCATTCTTCAAGTTTCTCTTCGGGGGTATCAGACGTATCGCATGTAGGCTCTTCTACATCTGGCGACTGCTCTTGAGCCTGATCGGAAATCTGCTCAGCAGTCTGCTGCGGGATCTGTCCTTCATCTTTTTCTTCGGCGGAAGCCATTTTAACAGCACACTTCTTTTTCCTGTGCTCAGGATTGACAATGCTTAAGTTTATTATCAGCGCAACAACTATACCAACAATTGTGTCCAGCAAGCGGTTTAGAGTATATTCATACGGCAACAATTTGCCGACATGCTGTATTGTTGTGGAGAGAAAAACAATGCAGGAAAACGCAGCAGCGCTGGGTCTTCTAATCGCAATTGTTGTGCTGATAATGGGTATCAACATCGCAGAAATAATCAAATAATACAAGGGCATATAAACCTGAGTGTGTATATATGTTTCAATAAATAGGATTGCCAGTCCATATATGCCGCCCACCGCTGTACCGATCAAGCGGTTAAATGAAGTGGAGACAGCCTTTTCTGTGGATTTCTGCATGCAGAGTATTGCCGCAATCATTCCGAAAATTGTTGTTTGATCACGCAGCCAGCCAATTATTGCACAAACAAACACGGCAAGTGCAGTCTTTACCATCCGCATACCTATTTTAAAATGATAGGGCTCTCCGAGTTCCTCAAAATATATATCATGTAACTCCTTAAACACCATCTCACCTCACGTTAACTGTATTTGTGGCACGATTGATGGTCTGCATTTCATCATACATCAAAAGGCCCGTTACCGCAAGGCAGCGCCAGACGGTAATAAATGCAAAATGACACAGCCAAGGCTGTGTCATTTTTGTGTTGGCATTGACCTATCTTCCCGGTCCGTCTCCAGACAAGTATTGTCGGCACTGATGAGCTTAACTTCCGTGTTCGGGATGGGAACGGGTGGACCCTCACCGTTAAAAACACCAACTTTGGTACACCATCAGGGACTCGAACCCTGGACGCCCTGATTAAGAGTCAGGTGC
>CAZHUG010000050.1:0-16180 GCA_964535405.1 uncultured Oscillospiraceae bacterium
GCCCGCCCCCTTCGTCATGGAGCTTCCCTCCTACCATGTGCCCTCTGCCAGCAACGTTTTGCGTTCCACCTGGGAGCGCGGCTGGAGCTTTATAAAGCGCGCAGGCACGGTCATTCTGGCTTCCTCCATCATTCTCTGGTTTTTGCAGGGCTTCGGCTTTGTGGGCGGTGCGTTCCGCTATGTTGAGGATAACAATATTTCCCTTCTCGCCAGCGTCGGTCGCGCAATTTCCTTCCTGTTTGTCCCGCTCGGCTTCGATGACTGGAAATCCTCTGTCGCAGTTTTCACCGGCCTGCTCGCCAAGGAAAACGTCGTCTCCACCTTCGGCGTGCTCTACCACTTTGCCGGTGAAATTTCCACAAACGGCGACGAAATCTGGCCTCAGATCGCCGCGGCCTACACCGGTCTTTCGGCCTACAGTTATATGATATTCAACCTTCTTTGCGCACCCTGCTTCGCCGCGATGGGCGCAATAAAGCGCGAGATGAACAGTACCAAATGGACTGTGGGAGCCATTGGCTATATGTGCGGCTTTGCCTATGTAACCTCTCTCATAGTTTACCAGCTCGGCGGACTTATCACCGGTGAGACTGTCTTCGGGATTGGCACGATCGCCGCTGTCATCTGCCTTGTGGGTCTTTGCTACCTGCTGTTCCGCAAGAACAAGTATGACGGCAACAGCTCAGCCACCGTCAGCGCCGTATCCCACGCTATGTCAAAACAAAGGATCTGATTTTATGAACCCAGCAACGATTATCATTGGCCTTCTGGTTCTTGCCGTGTTCGTCGCAATAATTGCCCGCGGTATATACAATAAGAGGAACCACAAGAGCGGCTGCGGCGGTGGCTGCTCGGGCTGTGCACACAGCGAGTTCTGCCATCCGCAAGCTAAAAGCGATTCCTCCACAACAAAATAAGCACCAGTTTTCAGAAAACCCCTCCAAATGCAGATGTATTTGGAGGGGGTTTTGTACAAAAAACAGGGAAGTGTAAAAATACATCCCCCCCTGGGGCTTACGGAGAGCGAATATCATTGCTATAATTATGACAACAAATCGGGGCTCAGCAACAGCCCGCATGGAAAGGACGACACAAGAATGAAGAAAATATTGGCCCTTATTCTCTCAACCCTGCTTATTATGAGCCTCGCCGCCTGCGGCGGCGACCCCGGGACAGTTCAGTCACCCACACCCGGTAGCGAGGCCTCAACTTTGGTCTATGGCAGCGGCGACTATACGCGCATAAACCCTGCGATGGACGAACACGGCGAGATTAACATACTCATCTTCAACGGACTGACCGCACACGACGGAGATAACATGGTAGTACCCGCACTGGCGAAGAGCTGGGAGTATGACGAGGCGAGCCATACATATACCTTCCACCTTGAAGAAGGCGTGAAGTGGCACGACGGCGTGGATTTCACCGCCAACGACGTCAAGTTCACCATTGAAGCGATCATGGATCCTGAAAACGGCTCTGAGAACGCGCCCAACTACGAGGATATTGAGGAGATAAACGTTATCGACGCAAACACCATTTCCTTCAAGCTGTCCGCGACAAACGTTGCGTTTATCGACTACATGTCGATGGCTGTTCTCCCTGAGCATCTGCTCAAGGGTGAGGATATGCAAAGCTCCGAGTACTTCCTCAAGCCTGTCGGCACAGGCCCCTATAAGATCGTCTCCTGGGAGGAAGGGCAGGCAATCACACTCGCGAGAAACGAGAGCTATTTCAAGGGCGAGCCCAACATTGACACGATTATCTTCAAGATAGTCCCCGACGATAACGCCAAGGCCATGCAGATGCAGACCGGCGAGCTCGATTTTGCACTCCTAACCCCGAAAGACGCCAAAACCTTCGCAGACGCGGACGGTTACAGCTGCTACGACATGCAAACGAGCGACTATCGCGGCATTCTTTTTAACTTCTGGAACGAATACTGGCAAAATAACCGCGACATTATTCCTGCCATCTGCTATGGAATTGACCGTGAGGCCATCGTCGAGGCAGTTCTGCTCGGACAGGGCGAGGTCGCCTACGGCCCGCTACAGTATAACGAGTTTAACAACGCGGCTGTAGAGCACTATGACTACAGCCCCGAGAATGCCAAGGCCGTTCTCGAGGCGGCGGGCTGTGAGCTTGGTGACGACGGCTTCTACTATAGAGACGGCGAAAAGCTCGGCTTTGTGATAAGCGTCGGCGCAGGCGATCAGGTTCGCATTGACATCGCGCAGATCGCGGCACAGCAGCTGCAGGAAATCGGCATTGACGTCACGGTTGAAATTCCCTCTCAGGTCAACTGGGGCGGGCAGTTTGCCTATCTCATCGGCTGGGGCAGTCCCTTTGACGCGGACGACCACACCTACAAGGTCTTTGGCAGCGACAAGGGCGCGAACTACTCCGGTTACTCAAACGAACTCGTCGATCAGTATCTGAGCCAGGCGCGTCAGACAAGCGATCAGGCAGCTCGCGCCGAAGCCTATGACAAATTCCAGCTTGAGCTGGCAAACGATCCCGCCTATGCTTTCATCTGCTATGTCCACGCAAACTACGTGGCTGCCTCCGGCATAGAGGGCATCTCGGCAGACACTATTATGGGTCACCATGGTGTGGGAATCTTCTGGAACGTCAACGAGTGGACAATTGCAAAATAAAGTGAATCGCAAGGGGCTGAATTATTAGCCCCTTCATTTCTGTATACGAGGATAATCTATGGCAGAATTATTGGAAGTAAAAAATCTATCAGTCAGCTTATTCACAGCAAACGGCGAGGTCCAGGCGGTTCGTGACGTCTCGTTTTCCTTGAAGTCGGGTGAGATTCTGGCGCTGGTCGGGGAATCCGGCTGTGGAAAAAGCGTATTGTGTAAATCTATAATGAAGCTGCTGCCCAAAACTGCGCAAATAAAGGGCGGCAGCATCAGCGTGGACGGGGCTGATATCAGCGCTTACACGGACAGGGATATGCAAAAGCTGCGGGGACGGCTTTTCTCAATGGTGTTTCAAGACCCGATGACCTCGCTGAATCCGACAATCACAATCGGGCGGCAGATAGCAGAGGCGGTTTTGGTGCACAATCGAAAGCTGAGTCGCGAAGAGTTGCGCAGGCGGGTTCTTGAGCTTATGCGGCTTGTCGGAATTGAGCAGGCCGAGGAGCGTTATTCGCAGTATCCATATCACTTTTCCGGAGGCATGCGCCAGCGCAGCGTCATGGCAATTGCGCTTGCGGCAAGTCCGCGCATTCTCTTTGCCGACGAGCCGACAACCGCGTTGGATGTGACTATTCAGGCACAGATCCTTGATCTTCTGCGCGAGGTGCAGCAGAAGATTGGCACGGCAACCGTTCTGGTCTCCCACGATCTTGGTGTCGTCGCGCGCGTCGCCGACCGCGTCGCAATCATGTACGCGGGAAAAATAGTGGAGATCGGCACAGTGGACGAGATTTTTTATGATCCCCGCCATCCGTACACCTGGGGTCTTATGCAGGCTCTGCCGGCGTATTCACAGGGAAATAATGCGCTGAAAACCATCCCCGGAATGCCCCCCACGCTCATTAACCCGCCCGCCGGCGACGCCTTTGCCTGCCGCAATGAGTATGCACTCGCGATTGATTACGAGCAGATGCCACCGATGTTCAAATTGAGCGACACGCACTATGCCGCAACATGGCTCCTGGATGAGCGCGCGCCAAAGATAACCCGGCCGGTAGGTGGTGAGCAGTATGTCTGAAATTTTAGTCGATGTCCAGCATTTGACGCATCAGTTCAGGCTGGGTAAAAAGCATATCATACGCGCGGTGGACGATGTCTCCTTCCAGATTCGTGAGGGTGAGATTTTTGGTCTTGTGGGCGAATCCGGCTCGGGAAAATCCACTATCGCGCGCTGCATTATGAATCTGTATAAGCCCACAGCCGGTCGTATTTTGTATAAGGGCATTGACGTCTGCGACGAAAGGCAGTTTAAGGCCAACAAGAAAATGCTGCAAAGCCGCAGACAGCTCATTTTTCAGGACTCCGCCTCCAGCCTGAACCAGCGCATGAAGGTTGCCGATATTATTGCAGAGCCGCTGGCGATAAACCATGTTACGCCGCCGCGCAAGACCCTGCGTGCAGAGGCCGAGTTTCAGATGTATCACGTCGGACTGGACGCGAGATATCTTGACCAGTACCCGCCCGAGCTTTCCGGCGGTCAGCGTCAGCGCGTGGCGATCGCCCGTGCCCTGTCCATGGAGCCGGAGCTGCTTGTTGCGGACGAGCCGATCGCATCTTTAGACGTCTCCATTCAGGCGCAGATCGTCAATCTGTTCCGCCATCTCCAGCAGGAGCACGGCTTCACGGTTTTGTTCATAGCCCACGATCTCGCGATGGTGAAATATCTCTGTGACCGCGTCGGCGTCATGTGTCAGGGCAAGCTCGTGGAGCTTGCGGACACGGCTGAGCTTTTCTCAAATCCTCTGCACGACTACAGCCGCGCCCTGCTGTCTGCAATCCCCATACCTGACCCGCGGCGTGAGCGTGCACGCAAGCTGCAGGTTTTCGACCCCGGCTCTCTTTGCCGCGGCGGCGAGCTGGCAGAGGCTTCCCCCGGGCATTTTGTCCTGCAAAACTCAGAGAGGAGCGCGCGAGATGATTAGGCAAAATCCTGTGATTTACTACGGAAAAAAGCTGCTGATTTTCATTTTCAGTATTCTGATCCTGTCAATAGTCGTGTTCTATGTCGCGCGTTTGGCTCCGGGCGACCCGCTTGTCTCATACTACGGCGACAGAACCGAAAAAATGAGCCCGGAGGAGCGCGAATGGGCGATGGAGAAGCTCGGTCTGGACGACGATATCTCCGTTCAATATGTCCGCTGGCTGGAAAACGCCCTGAAGGGCGACTTCGGCATCTCATTTAAGTATAAACGTGACGTTCTTCAGGTAATAGGCGGGCGTGTGACGAACACGCTGATCCTCGGCGGCATAGGCTTCGTGTTGACCTTTGCACTGGCTCTGCTTCTGGGCGTTTTGTGCGCGTGGTTTGAGGATCGCTGGCTCGACAAGCTTCTGTGCAAGCTCGGCACGATCACGAGCTGTATTCCGGAGTTCTGGCTGTCGCTGGTGCTGATACTGATTTTCTGCGTGTCGCTGAGAGTTCTTCCGAGCAGCGGAGCATACTCAAGCGGCAAAGCCGGCGACATCGCCGACAGAATCAGGCATCTCATTTTGCCGCTGTCGGTCGTGGTCATAAACCATCTCTGGTACTACGCATACATGATAAGAAACAAGATTCTCGAGGAGGTTCGCGCAGACTATGTCCTGCTTGCCAAATCCAAGGGCCTGAGCAAGCGCAAAATCATGTTCTCACACTGTCTGCGCAATATAATGCCGTCATATTTGAGCATCATGGCAATTTCCGTGCCGCATGTGCTGGGCGGCACTTATATCATTGAGACCGTGTTTTCATATCCCGGCATCGGAACGCTGTCTTACGAGAGCGCGCGCTTTCAGGACTACAACCTGCTCATGGTGCTCTGCATGCTTTCGGGCGCACTGGTAATCTTCTGCAACATCATTAGCCAGATTATTAATGAGCACATCGACCCCCGAATCAAGGCTAACGAGGTCTTAGAGACATCGGAGGTGACAAAGCTATGACAGACAGCAGTTTTAAGCTTGTGGGCATCCGTCCTCCGAAGGTCGTGACCATTCCTGATAAGCGAAAGTGGTATCAGGGCAAGCCACTGTTCTCCATGGCGGTTTTGGCAATCATCATCCTCGGCTGTGTTTTCTGCGAGCTGATCATGACGAAAGACCCTAGCCACATGGATCTCATTAACTACACCAAAGCGCCCTGTCGTGAGTTTTTATTCGGAACCGACACTCTTGGGCGGGATATTTTCTCCATGATATGGTACGGCGGACGCATCTCACTGTTCATCGGCTTTATCGCAACGATTATTTCCACTGTCATTGCAGTCGTGTTTGGCTCCATAAGCGGCGGCGCGCCTCAGTGGCTGGACACGCTCATGATGCGCTTTACGGAGATTCTGCTGAGCGTTCCGAGTCTGCTCATCATCATTCTGCTTCAGGCGATCCTGGGCGAGGCCAATGTTCTGAGTCTTTCCATCGTCATCGGCATAACAAGCTGGACCAGCATCGCCAAGGTTGTGCGCACGGAGGTGAGGGTGATTCGCTCAAGTGAATATGTCATTGCGGCAAAGAGCATGGGCGGCGGTTTTTTCCACATTCTGCGGCGGCATCTGACGCCGAACTTTGTCTCCTCCATCATGTTCATGGTGGTCATGAACATCCGCGGCGCAATAGTGGCTGAGTCCACACTGAGCTTCATGGGCATCGGCCTGCCGCTTAAGATTATTTCCTGGGGAAGCATGCTGTCTCTCTCTGAGAAGGCATTGCTCACAAAATCCTGGTGGATTATTCTGATCCCCGGAATTTTCCTGGTCACCACCCTGCTGTGCGTGACTGCCCTGGGCAACTATCTGCGCCGGAATGTCAACCGCAAGCAGAGTAACTTATGACAATAAAAAGCTGAGAGCAATTGCTCTCAGCTTTTTATTTATTTACATCTCGATCCACACGTCAAGGCAGGGTAAACTCCTTGAGATACTCGGCGTAGCGTTCGCGGAAGAGCCCATCATCCGACGCCTTGAGCTTGTCCAGATATATGTGTGCATCATAGGCGCTGCGCTCTGCTTGTACTATACAGATTGCAATATTCGAGCAATGGTCGGCAACGCGCTCAAGATCGGTTATGAGATCCTGCAAAACGAAGCCGAGCAGCGTTGTGCACTCGCCGCGCTGGAGTCTGGCAATATGTCTCGATTTCATCTGCTCGGTGAGGCCGTCTATGACCTCCTCCAGAGGCTCAACCCGCCTGGCAAGCTCCGCATCGTTATCGCTGAAGGCACGTGCGGTAATGGTCACAATCTCGCGCACGGCTGAATACATGACATTAAGTTCCTGCTCTGCAATGTCAGAAAAGCGCAGGTTCTTGCGCTGTTTTTCCTGAGCGGTCTCAGCCACATTCTGGGCATGGTCACTTATGCGCTCAAAATCACCGATACACTGGAGCAGACGCGACAATTCCCTTCTGTCGTCGCCGTTTAGCTGTGTTCCGGAGAGCTTTGCCATGTATGTACCCAGCCTGTCCTCATACCTGTCAACCGTATCCTCGGCAACAGAAACCTGACGCAGGGCAGTGTCATTAAACTTCACCAGCAGGTCAAGCGCGCGGACGATATTGTTGCAGGCAATCTCACCCATCTCACGGCTGAGCTCCGTGCAGCGGCCCACCGCCACTGCAGGTGTTCTGAGCAGACGCTCATCTAAAAGCTGTAGCTTTTCTTCCTCTGCGCCGTCGGGGATGAGTTTTTTTGATATGGCAATGAGCTGATCTACAAACGGGAGTAATATAACCGCAATTATTATCTTGTAGATCGTGTGGGTCGCGGCTACGGAGACGTAACCCATTCGCATTGAGGCCAGTTGCGGGCTCCAAATAGTGTTAATTGCAGACCACGCAATCTGGACTATGATCGCGCCGATGAAGTTATACAAAATTGCAATAAAAGCCGCGCGGCGCACGTCCCTGCTGCCGCCTGCAGCAGATATAAGCACGATCACCATTGCGCCGATGTTAATGCCCAGTATGATCGGCAGGGCAGTTTCAAATTTCACATCACCGACGGCGGAAACAGCCTGCAGTATGCCGATCGAGGCCGAGGATGACTGTGTCACGACGGCGACAACAAAGCCAATGACTATGCCGATGAACGGGTTTGAAAACAAGGTCAGCATTTTTGCGAATTCCACGGTCCCTGTTATCGGCTTTAGTGCCGCGCTCATGAAATTCATGCCATACATAAGGACGGAAAAGCCCAGCATTATGAGCGCCACGTCCTTTTTGCGATCGCTCTTTGTGACCATCAGCATCATCGCACCCACAATGGCAAGCAGAGGCACAAAGCTGTCCGGATTCAAAAGCCTCAGGAAAAACGACTGTCCCGATATGCTGTTCAGGCTCAGTATCCAGGCCGTGGCGCAGGTGCCGATATTTGCACCCATAATGACCGCAACAGCACTTTTTAAAACAACAATTCCAGAGCTGACAAAGCCCAGCACCATGACACTGACAGCCGCCGAGGATTGGATCACCGCGGCAACGCCCGTACCAAGCGCCAAGCTCTTCAGCTGATTTGAGGTGATGTTCTCGAGCACGGTTCTCAAACCACCGGCCTCACGACCTATCGCCTCGCCCATTATGCGCATCCCGAACAGGAACAGCGCAATGCCTCCTAAAAATTGAAAAACTCCAAAAATATCCATTCTCTCACCGTTTGCCCATAATAATCTTTTTAGATAGATTATACCTTTTCCCGGGTAATGCGGCAACTGACAGAGCGTTAAATCTATGTAAAGTTTGACCCGCTTATCTTAAATTTTAAGATAAGCGGGTCAAAAATATGCGCAAGTCACATGCCCTCAATGAGTCTGACAGTCACAACTCCGGCCTCGACATCTGTTTTTAGCACAAATTCCGGCACAGCCGGGATGAGGTGTTCAGTCTCGCCTCGAACCACATATATCATTGATGCCGGTGTCTCCATGGCTTCAACCAGCTTGCCGATCTCGGCCCCGGACTCGTCAACAACAACAGAGCCGATTATATCCTGTATAAAGAACACGCCCTGGGGCAAATCCACATCGTCGCGGCTTATAGATACCTTCCGACCCTTTAGCCGCATCGCGTCGTTAATATTGCCGATAGACTCAAACTGCACCAGCAACATACCCTTGTGCTGTCTGTTAGAGACAACTTTCATTGCTTTTTCGTCTATATACAGCGTTTTAAAAGAGCTTAGAAACTCAGCGGAATCCGTCCAAGGCTGAATTTTGACTTCGCCATTTATGCCATGAGTGTTCACGATCTCCCCGGCGGGGACAAATTTCTCTTTCATAATATCACCAGCTTCATATATTAGGCGAGCGCGAGGCGGGCACTGCCCATCTCGCGCTCTTTAATCTCAGTCCATTATTTCGACAGAGACTCTTTTGCCCTTTCGCTGGGCAACGGCCCTCATGAGGATGCGGATCTCTTTGACGATCCGACCCTGACGGCCAATGACCTTGCCCATATCGCCCTCGGCGACCCGGACCTCGAAGATGGTCTCGCCTTCGGCATTGCGCTCGGTCACAGAAACCTGATCGGGATCATCCACCAGGTTCTGCACAATATAGGTCAATAATTCTTTCATTTGACTCTCCTCGTCTTAAGCCTCGGCCTTCTTCAGCAGGGCCCTGACGGTATCGGTCGGCTGAGCGCCGTTGGATATCCAGTACTTAGCACGCTCGGTGTCAACCTTGAGCTTGTCCGCATCTGCCAGGGGATCGTAGGTGCCTATCTCCTCAATGAATCTGCCATCACGAGGGGAACGGGAATCTGCGACAACAATTCTGTAGTAGGGAGACTTCTTTGCGCCCATTCTGCGTAGTCTGATCTTTACCATTTATTTTCACCTCCATATTTAATCTGCGTATAATTATCAATTTGCTATTGATAATAACAATTAAAAGCCCGGGAAACCGCCCATGCCGGGCATTGGGCCGCCCATCTTGCCAAACTTCTTCTTTTTTCCGCCGCCGGACATCTGCTTAACCATTTGGAGCATCATGTCGTATTGCTTGAGAAGTCGGTTGACCTCCATAACGCTTGTGCCGCTGCCGGCAGCAATGCGCTTTTTGCGTGAGTTGCCGAGAATATTTGGATTCTCGCGCTCTCTTGCGGTCATTGAGAGGATTATGGCCTCGGTATGAGCCATGGCCTTTTCGTCCACCTTTGCACCCTTGAGCGCCTTGGAGTTCATTCCGGGTATCATTCCCGCTATATCCTCCAGCGAGCCCATGCTCTTGAGCTGGACAAGCTGGTCGTAGTAGTCAGTCAGAGTAAATTTGTTCTGGCGCAGACGCTCAGCCATCTCTGCGGCTTTTTTCTCGTCAAGCGAATGCTCCGCCTTCTCAATGAGGGACAAAACGTCGCCCATGCCGAGGATTCGTCCAGCCATGCGGTCCGGATAGAAAGGCTCAAGCTGGTCGAGCTTCTCTCCGACACCGGCAAACTTGATGGGCTTACCCGTCACCGCGGTGACAGACAGTGCCGCGCCGCCGCGAGCGTCGCCATCGAGCTTTGTCAGCATAAGTCCGGTAATATCAAGCGCCTCGTTGAATGCCGTTGCGGCATTCACAGCATCCTGACCGGTCATTGCATCTATAACCAGCATGATTTCAGCCGGGTTTGTGGCTTCCTTGATGTTCTTCAACTCGTCCATGAGCTCTTCATCTATATGCAGACGACCCGCAGTGTCCAAAAACACCAGATCGTTGCCATATTTTCTGGCGTGATCAAGTCCGGCCTTGGCAATCTCCACCGGGTCGCCCTGACCCATCTGGAAAACCGGAACTCCAAGCTGTTCACCCACGGTCTCAAGCTGCTTTATTGCCGCGGGGCGATATACGTCACAGGCCACGAGCAGCGGGCGCTTGCCCTGCTTTTTCATATATGCCGAAAGCTTCGCGCCGTTTGTCGTCTTGCCCGCACCCTGAAGTCCGACAAGCATGACCACAGAGGGCGATTTTGACGAGATGTTTAGCTTCTGGTTCTCACTGCCCATGAGAGCGCAAAGCTCTTCATTGACGATTTTGATAACCATTTGCGCAGGGGTCAGGCTCTCCATAACATCTGCGCCGCGCGCGCGCTCAGAGACCTTTTTTACAAAATCCTTGACAACCTTATAGCTGACGTCAGCCTCTAAAAGCGCAAGGCGAACCTCACGCATGGCATCGTTGATGTCCTGCTCACTGAGTCGTCCCTTGCCGCGCAGTTTTTTGAATGTTGCATTTAATTTTTCGGAAAGGCTCTCAAAGGCCATGTGTTCCCTCCGTTATTCCGCAAGTGCTTGTATCTTCTCAATGCAGCGCGCCGCTGTCTGGCTGGCCGCCTCATCAGGCGAGTCCAGCAAATTTGAGAGCTCGTGGCTCAGCTGCGCCAAAACCTCACGCCGCTGGGTAAAGCGTCTCAAGATGCCTGTCTTGCGCTCCGTCTCGTGCAGAGTTTGATCGGCACGTCTTATGACATCCCAGACCCCCTGACGGCTGATGCCGCCCGTTTCCGCGATCTCGGCCAGAGACAAATCTTCGTTGTAGTAGAGGTCAAAATACTCACGTTGCTTCTCGGTCAGCAGCTCGCCGTAAAAATCGAACAGCATAGTTCTCAACACGGTGTCGTCCGCCACAGTATCGCCTCCTGTGTAAAACATTTTCCCTTTACAGCTTGATTATTATACATGCCGTCTGTCATGCTGTCAAGGGTTTTCAGTTAACAGCTTCTACGCATTCTTGTATACGATTTGCCTATCCGGGGAAAATTATCATTTATATGATTTATTGGAGGTACGTGACATGCCTGAATCAATGAGCGGGCTTTATATATCGCTTGACAAGCTCCTATCCTTTGGTGAAAACACTGCCCGGCGTCTGGCACCAAGCGGCTTTATAAACGGCCGGACTGTGGCGCATGATGCCCTGGAGACTCTGGACAAACTCCGGCGCGTGCACGACAATCTGGAGCGGGAATATCGCCGAGGTGCGGCCTCCGGGGCCGCAGAATGGTTGCTTGACAACTGGTATCTGGCCCAGCGTGAATGCCGCGGTGCCGCTGCAGACATATCCGGAGCAGGAAAACTGCGCGCCTGCCGCGATGGTGCACTTTTAATTGAGACTGCCGGCGCTCTTGTGCGCTCAGGCATCTCGGAGGTCACGCTCGAGCGCATGGAGCTGTTTTTAACCGGCTTTCAAAGGGTTCTGCCGCTCTCTCGCGCGGAGCTCGCCCTTCTGGCCCCGGCTCTGCGCTGTGCGCTGGTGTCCGAGCTGACACGCATTGCAGCAGATCTGGATGCTCCCGGCGCAGCCGCTGCAATAGGTGCGGCGTTTTCTTCACTTCGGCTTCTGGCGACGCTTGACCTGTCGAAGCTCATCGACAGCATTGATTTGACCGAGGCCATACTGCGCCACGACCCGGCGGGAATCTATCCGCTCATGGATGAGCGCACTCGTGATATGTACCGCCACCGCGTGACAGAGCTCGCAGACGAGCGCGGCACAGATGAGCAAAAACTTGCCCGCGCGGTTTTGGCGCTCGCTGAGAGATCCGAGGGCGACGGCGCACACGTTGGCTACTGGCTTTTCACCCGACCGATGGGTGATCGCATTGCACCAAAGGGCGGCGCCTGCTATATTGCGGCCTCGCTTCTCATCACCCTGTTTCTATCGCTGCTCGGCGGCTTCATGACAAGAAGCGTGGCGGCATTTTTCCTCTTGCTTATACCGGTTTCAGAGCTTGTTAAAAGCTGCCTGGACTTCATACTGCTGCGGTTTTTACGCCCGCGGCTTTTGCCGCGCATGGAGCTGCTGGAGGGCGTTCCCGCTGAGGGCAAGACCATCTGCGTCATCTCCTGCCTGCTCACAGGTGCCCAATCAGCCAAAGCACTCGCCCGCGGCCTGGAGGAATATTCCCTCGCCAACCGCGACTGTGGCAGCAATCTTCTTTTCGGACTGCTTGCCGACCTGCCCGAGGCAGGCGAGCGGACTCAAACCGGTGACGAGGAGGCAATTGAGGCGGCTACCGGGGCGATTGACAGACTAAACAAAAAGTACGGCGGCGGCTTCTACCTTCTGTTTCGCCGCCGCAGCCTCTCCACACGGGACGGGCGCTGGATGGGCAGAGAGCGCAAGCGCGGCGCGGTCGAGGCTCTTGCCGAGCTCATCAGCGGTGACGCTTCAGGTGCACTGAGCGTGCTGTCTGGCAACCCAGACGAGCTGACGGGCTGTCGGTATATCTTGACTCTGGACTCTGATACGAAGCTCCTGCCCGGTGCGGCAAGAGAGCTTATCGGTGCTATGCTCCACCCCCTAAACAGACCCAAAATTGACAAAAGGCGTCTTGCCGTCAGCTCGGGCCACGCCATAATTCACCCGCGCATGGGCGTAGATCTGCCCTCCGCCACCAAGACAAGCTTCTCACGCGCCTTTGCAGGCCAGGGCGGAATTGACCCCTACGGCTCTGCCTGCGGCGAGGTCTGGATGGATCTGTCCGAACACGGCGGCTTTGCCGGCAAGGGCATAATTGACGCCGAAGCCCTGCTCACCTGCTGCTCCGGCCTGCCTGAAAACCTCATTTTATCCCACGACGCCATAGAGGGCGCTCTTCTGCGCGGCGGCTATATGAGCGATACTGAGCTCGTTGACGGCTTTCCCGCCTCTCCCCTGTCCTATTTTAAACGCATGCACCGCTGGACTCGCGGCGACTGGCAGAATATATCCTTTATCGCTTCAAGGCGTTTTTCGGACATCGACCGCTGGAAGCTCCTGGACAGCCTGCGCAGAAGCCTCGTCGCACCGCTGAGTTTTCTTTCAATGCTGTTGGCATTTTTCATGCCCCGTCCCGCCACGGTGCTTGCAGCCGCGCTCGCGCTCGGCGCGCTGTGTTTTCAGCTTCTGCCTGCCATCACAAGCGCATTGACCCGTCCCGGCAGGGCGAGGTATCACAGCACGGTGCTCCACGGTCTCGGCGGCTCAATAGTCACAGTTTCACTCAGACTCATATTGCTGCCGTGGGAGGCAGTTGTCAGTGCCGGCGCAATTTTTGCAGCTCTATGGAGAATGATAATTTCCAAGAAAAATTTGCTTTTATGGCAGACCGCAGCTCAGAGTGACGGCGGCAGGCGCGGAATTTTCGCCTATCTTCACGCCATGTGGCTGCCCTGCCTTATCGGGCTTCTTTGCGCTGCACTCTCCACTTCAATTATCGGCCGCGCCGCGGGCATCATCTGGTTTCTCTCGCCCTGTCTCGCCCTTTCAATCGGGAAGTCCGCAAAGCCGGGCAAGCTGTCCGAAGGTGATCAGGACTTTCTTTTAAAGCAGGCAACAGATATCTGGGCGTATTTTGACAGGTTTTGCGCTGCACCTGATCACTATCTGCCGCCTGACAACTGGCAGGATCAACCGCCAATCGGCCTTGCCCACAGAACCTCGCCCACCAACATCGGCCTTGCGCTGACCTCCTGCCTTGCCGCAGCCGACCTCGGCGTTGCATCAAGTGAGCGGGCTGTGGAGCTCATAGAGCGCATCCTGGGCAGTGTGGAGCGCCTTCCCAAGTGGAAGGGGCACCTCTATAACTGGTATGACACCCGAACACTGAAATGCCTCAATCCCAAATACGTCTCCACCGTAGACAGCGGCAACTTTGCCGCCTGCTTGATCGCAGTGTCCGCGGGTCTTGTGGAATATGGTCGGGCAGACCTCGCCCGACGCGCGCGCTCACTCTACGACGCTATGGACTTCCGCCCCCTGTACGATCCCGAGCGCAGACTTTTCCACATTGGCTTTAATCTCAGCGACGGCACAGTCTCCGACGGGCTTTACGACCTGCTGTCCAGTGAAGCGCGGCTGACTGGCTATCTTGCCATCGCACGCGGAGATGCTCCCCGTAAGCACTGGCGCAGACTCTCGCGCGCCATGGTTAAAATGGACGGCTTTCGCGGCATGGCCAGCTGGACAGGCACGACCTTTGAATATCTCATGCCCGAGCTCTTCCTGCCGCTTTGCCGCGACAGCCTGCTTTACGAGAGCGCACGCTTCTGCCTGTATGTTCAGCGCCGTTCAACGCCGCGCGACCGCCCCTGGGGTCAGTCTGAGAGCGCATTCTTTTCACTCGACCCCTCGCTGTCCTACCGCTATAAAGCCCACGGCTGCTCCGCTCTCGCGCTCAAGCGCGGCATGGACGAGGATTCGGTAGTCGCTCCTTACAGCAGCTTCCTCTCGCTGGTTGTGCAGCCGCGCCGTGCAATCAAAAACCTGCGCCGCTTCGAAACCCTGGACGCAACAGGGCGCTTCGGCTTCTGGGAGGCTGTGGATTTCACGCCCTCGCGCTGCCGCATACACTCAGGCGAAAACGTGCGCTGTGTCATGGCGCACCATCTTGGCATGAGTCTGGTTTCAATTTCAAACTGCCTGCTTGACGGGATCATGCAGCGCCGCTTCATGTCCGACCCCGCCATGAGCGCGCACTCGGCGCTTCTGGCTGAGCGTGTTCCCATAGGCGGTGTCATTCTGCGCCGTCAGAGCAGCGAGCCGCCCGAAAAGCCCTCGCGCAGCGGTGTCCAGCTCTGGCAGGAAAAGGGCGAGGTTCAGGATGCCGCCCGTCCTTCTGTATGTCTGCTCTCGAACGGCGTTTACAATGTTATGTTAACTTCAACCGGTCTCTCCTCCGCCTCTGCAGGCGGAATTGGCATATACCGCGGCCCTGAATCTGCGCTCGAAGGCCGCAGCGGACCGCGCTTCACGCTCGAAACCGGCGAATCCTCAATTGATCTTTTGCCCTTGCCGGGGGCAAGGGGCGGCCTGCACTTCTCGCATGTATTTTCCGGTTCATCCGTTCAGTTTCTGGGCTCCGGTGCCGACCTTTCAACGAGCTGCGTATCGGCAGTGTCGGCCTCCGACACCTGCGAGGTCAGAATGGTCGAGCTCAAAAGTCAGCAGGCGTTGAAAGGCCGGCTCGTTCTTGAGCTTGAGCCAATGCTGGCACGCATTAATGATTATGTAAACCACCCTTCCTTCTGGCGTCTGGGTCTGCACGCATCTGAAAGTGGGGGTGCGCTTTTGCTGCGCCGCTTGCCGCGCGGCGACACCGGCGGCTGCTGTCTCTGCCTCGCCTCCGACCGCGAGCTGCGCTTCAGCGCAAACGCCGACGGCGAGCCACTGGGCTGGCTGAACTACCCGTTCATCACCGCAAGCACAGACGTATCTATAGGCTCCGGCAGTCAGTGGAGCTGCCGTTTTGTGCTGGCCTTCGGCGCGGAGCCGGAGGAGGCGCTTGCCTCGGCAAGACGGGCGCTCGCCATCGGGCCCTCGGACTTTGGCGACATGCTCTCTGCCCGTGCCGCTCTGGACGGCCTCGGTACCCGGGATATCGCGCTCACCATGGACATGGCGGCAGCGCTCAGTTTCCCTCGCGCTGCGGCTGAGCTTACCGAGTCTCGAGATGCTCTGTGGAAGCTGGGCATATCCGGCGACGAGCCGATAATCTGCACGGAGCTCGACGGTGACTCACAGGTTCCGGCTCTGCGTTC
>CAZHUG010000051.1:0-15388 GCA_964535405.1 uncultured Oscillospiraceae bacterium
GATATTCAAAGGCGGCGAAATTGGCGAGCGCTTCAATACCTTTGTGAATCCCGGCATGCCCATTCCGGCGAATATCACAAAGCTGACCGGCATAAGGGACAGGGACGTCGCCGATGCGCCGGACGAGGCCGCCGCCGTGCGTGCGTTTTTGGACTTTGCGGGCGACCGCCCGATCATCGCGCACAATGCCCGGTTTGATATCGGCTTCATCGGCGCTGCGGCTGAGCGCTCGAAAATCAGCTTCAACCCAGTGCATATAGACACCCTGACGCTGGCACAGCGACTTTTGCCCGAGCTCAAGCGGCACAAGCTGGATATAG
Organism: uncultured Oscillospiraceae bacterium; assembly: GCA_964535405.1. Classification (GTDB taxonomy): domain Bacteria; phylum Bacillota; class Clostridia; order Oscillospirales; family Oscillospiraceae; genus Scatomorpha. Next base: position 321 of record CAZHUG010000051.1, read on the forward strand.
TGTCGAAGCATCTCGGCCTGCCGGAGTTTAACCATCACCGCGCCTCGGACGACGCGATGGTGGTCGCGCGGATGATGGAGCGCTTCATCCCCATGCTCCACGACCACGGCGCGAAGCGCGTCTGCGACATTGACACTGCCCTGCATAAGCTCAAGGGCGGCGGCACGCGCAGAACAAGGCATATCTGCATACTCGTGCGCAACAAGCTGGGGCTCAAGAATCTCTATAAGCTGATTTCAGCCTCGTATTTGAAGCATTACAGCCGCAATCCCATAATCCCGCGAAGCCTGCTCGAAAAGCATCGCGAGGGACTGCTCATCGGCTCGGCCTGCGAGGCGGGTGAGGTTTTCGACGCTGTCCTGCGCGGCGCGCCGAGTCAGGAGCTCAAGAAAATCGCCTCGTTTTACGATTATATTGAGATAATGCCCATCTGCAACAACCGCTTTCTGGTTGAAAACGGAACCGTGCGCGATGATGAGGGCCTGCGCGATATAAATCGGCGCATAGCCCGCCTGGCAGCGGAGGTGGAGCGCCCGATTGTCGCGACGAGCGACGTGCATTTTCTCGACCCGGAGGATGAGATTTACAGGCATATACTGCAGGCGGCGCGCAAGTTTGCCGACGCTGACAAGGACCTGCCCCTGTATTTCCGCAGTACGGACGAGATGATGGAGGAGTTTTCCTATCTCGACCGCCGCTGTTGCTATGACGCGGTAATCGGCAATCCGAATAAGATTGCCGACATGTGCGAGGAGGTCCAGCTCCTGCCGGACGGTCTGTTCCCGCCCACGATCGAAAACTCGGCGCAGACCCTGCGCGATCTGGTCTATGGAAAAATGACCGATATGTATGGCGAGAACCCGGACCGGATTATCACAGAGCGCGTGGATACAGAGCTAAACGACATACTCTCGCGGCACTACGATGTCATTTATATGAGTGCGCAGAAGCTGGTCGCGGACTCCAACGCGCACGGCTATATGGTCGGAAGCCGCGGCAGTGTCGGCTCGTCCATCGTGGCGTATCTGGCAGGCATTACCGAGGTTAACTCCCTGCCCCCGCATTACGTCTGCCCCAAGTGCAAGAAGACAGACTTTGAAACCGGCAAGGCCTACGGCTGCGGCGCGGACATGCCCGACGCTATATGTGATGTCTGCGATGTGAAGTATAATAAGGACGGTTTTTCCATACCGTTTGAGGTTTTCCTCGGCTTTGACGGCGAAAAAGTTCCCGATATTGATCTGAACTTTTCCGGCGAGTATCAGGCCAGAGCACATAAGTATACGGAGGAGCTTTTCGGCGCTGACCACGTTTTCCGTGCCGGCACGATCGGCACGCTTGCGGAAAAAACCGCCTATGGCTATGTGCTCAAGTACCTAGAGGAGCGCGGGCAGACGGTGTCCGAGGCTGAAAAGTCGAGGCTTGCGCACGGGCTTGTCGGCGTGAAGCGGACGACAGGCCAGCACCCCGGCGGTCTTGTCGTCATTCCCCAGGACATGGAGGTCGAGGATTTCTGCCCGGTTCAGCATCCGGCGGACGACCCCGGAAGCGGCATCATCACCACCCACCTTGAGTATCATTCCATGGAGGACAACCTCCTGAAGCTCGACGAGCTGGGGCATGACGACCCCACCATGCTCAAGATGCTGGGCGACATGACCGGCGTGGATGTGGAGTCAATACGTCTGGACGATCCGGAGACAATGCGGATATTCAGAACGCCCGAGGCGCTCGGGCTTTCCGGCGACGACCCGGTCATCGGCCGCACGGGCACGATCGGCATACCGGAGTTCGGCACGGGCTTCACCCGCCAGATGCTGGCGGATATCCAGCCCGAGGATTTTGATACACTTGTGCGCCTTTCCGGCTTTTCCCACGGAACAGACGTGTGGCTGGGCAACGCCAAGGACCTCATTCTCGGCGGCACCGCCACGGTCAAGGAGACCATCGGCTGCCGCGACGATATCATGATATATCTGTCAGCCTGCGGCATGCCGGAAAAACGCGCTTTTAAAATAATGGAGTCCGTGCGCAAGGGCCGCGGCCTGCCGGATGGTGCCGAGGGCGAGATGCGCGAGGCGCGCGTGCCGCAGTGGTATATTGACTCCTGCAAGAAGATAAAATATCTGTTTCCCAAGGCTCACGCCGTGGCCTATGTCATGATGGCGGTCAGGATCGCCTGGTTCAAGGTGCACAGGCCGCTCGCGTTCTACAGCGCGTATTTCTACCGCAGAAGCCAGAAGGATTCCTTCGACGCGGGCGTGATGCTCAAGGGCAAGAACTTTGTCCGCAAGAAGATCGGCGAAATTTCCGGCAAGCAGGACGCGACAGCCAAGGAGCTCGACCTGCTGACCACGCTGGAGTCGGTGTATGAATTTTATCTGCGCGGCTTCGACTTTGCCCAGATGGATCTCTACGACTGCGACATGACGAAATTTCTGCTCGTGGACGAGACTCATTTGCGCCCGCCGTTTGTGTCCCTGTCGGGGCTGGGTCTTTCGGCTGCGAAGGATCTCGCCGCCTGTCAGGAGCAGAGGAGGAGCTTCATTTCCATTGAGGAAATTTCCCTCGCCTGCCCCAAGGTCAGCCAGTCGAACCTCGAACAGCTCCGCGCGGTCGGCGCACTGGGAGATTTGCCGGAGGAGAGCCAGATGACCATGTTTTAGACTCACAGCTTAAAATACTCAAACAGTGCCCTGCGCTGCGGTTTAAATGACCGCAGTGCAGGGCACTTGCCAAGCAGGGGCAAAAGAAAGCAGACTTTGCAATGTTATTGATTTTTGGGTAAGCTATAATGAGGATATGATGAGTCCAGCTGTGCTCATCAAACAGTTACTGGGGGTTGTTTACCATGAAATATGGTCACTTTGACAATGCCGAGCGTGAGTATGTTATAGACCGGGTGGATGTACCCGTGTCATGGACCAATTACCTGGGTGTGGAGGATATGTGTGCTGTCCTGAACCATACCGCAGGCGGATACCTGTTTTACAAGACTCCGGAGTATCACCGGATAAGCCGCTTCCGTCCCAACGGCGTGCCCATGGACAGACCCGGTCACTACGTCTATGTGCGTGACGACGATACCGGCGAGTATTGGAGCATTTCCTGGCAGCCCTGCGGCGGCGAGCTGTCGGACTACCGTTGCCGCCACGGTCTTTCGTATACCATCTATGAGTGCAAGAGAAACGGCATAGCCGCCAGCCAGCGGATGTTCATACCCCGCGGCGACGATGTGGAGCTTTGGGACGTCGTGCTCAAAAACATGGGCGACAAGCCCCGCCGCCTGTCGCTGTATTCCTATGCCGAGTTTTCTTTCCATCAGATACCGATGGATAACCAGAACTTCCAAATGTCGCTGTATGCCGCCGGCTCATCGTATGAGGACGGCATAATCGACTACGAGCTGTTTTATGAGGGCGCGCACCAGTTCATGGCGGCATCCTTTGCGCCTGACGGCTTCGACTGCCTGCGCGACAGCTTTATTGGCCCCTACCGCACGGAGACAAATCCGATAGCGCTGGAGAGCGGCGAGTGCTCCGGCTCTTTTGAAAAGGGCGGCAATCATTGCGCCGTGCTCTGCAAAAAGCTTGAGCTTCCGGTCGGGGGCGAGGCACGCCTCATCTGGATGCTGGGCGAGGGCGGCGTCGAAGAAGGCCGCGCCCTGCGCGAGCGTTACTCAGACCCCGCGAAGGTTGACGAGCGTTTTGAGGATTTGAGAAATTATTGGGACAGAAAATGCTCAAAGCTTCTCGTGAACACGCCGAGTGGGGCGATGAACACCATGCTCAATATCTGGACCCTGTATCAGTCTGAGGTCAATGTCATGTTCTCCCGCTTCGCCTCGTTTATCGAGGTCGGGGGAAGAACCGGACTCGGCTATCGCGACACGGCGCAGGACGCGATGACCGTCCCGCACTCGAACCCCGAAAAGTGCCGCGAGCGGATAATCCAGCTCCTGCAGGGTCTCACCTCGGAGGGCTACGGACTGCATCTGTTCCAGCCCGAGTGGTTCGATAAGGACAAAAAACAGGCCGCCTTCAAATCCCCCACGGTCGTGCCCACGCCGGAGCGCGACGAGATGGTGCACGGCATAAAGGACGCCTGCGCGGATGACGCGCTCTGGCTCGTGGCCTCGGTCGTGGAGTATATCCGCGAGACGGGCGAAATTAGCCTCGTTGATGAGCTCGTGAGCTATGCCGACGGGGGAGAGGGCACTGTTTATGAGCATTTAGTGCGCATTCTCAATTTCTCCGCAAGGCAGATCGGCGCGCACGGCATCTGCCTCGGCCTTCGCGCCGACTGGAACGACTGCCTGAATCTCGGCGGCGGCGAGTCCGCCATGGTGAGCTACCTGCATTACTGGGCGCTGGGGCATTTTCTCGATCTCGCACAGGCGCTCGGCAAGAGCGAGGATGTGGAGCATTTTGGCCGCATGGCAGAGCGCGTGCGGGAGACTTCAGAGCGTGAGCTTTGGGACGGCGAGTGGTTTATCCGCGGCATCACAGCCGACGGCAGGAAAATCGGCACAAGGACCGATGCCGAGGGCCGTGTACACATGGAATCTAACACCTGGGCTGTGCTCTCCGGTGCCGCGACGCATGAGCAGGGCATCAAGGCGATGGACGCGGTGGATGAATATCTCTATACCCCCTACGGCCTGCGCCTGAACGCGCCGAGCTATACAAAGCCGGACGACGCGATCGGCTTTGTGACGAGGGTTTATCCCGGCGTCAAGGAAAACGGCGCGATCTTCAGCCATCCGAACCCCTGGGCCTGGTGTGCCGAGGCTGTTCTGGGACGCGGCAGCCGCGCGATGAAGTTTTATGATTCGCTCTGCCCGGCGCTGCAAAACGACAAGATCGAAATTCGCCAGTCGGAGCCGTATTCCTACTGCCAGTTCGTAATGGGGCCCGACCACACGGCCTTCGGCAGGGCGCGGCATCCCTTCATGACCGGCACCGGCGGCTGGAGCTACTTTGCCGCCACGCGCTATATCCTCGGCATCCGCCCGCAGTTTGCCGGACTGCTTGTTGACCCCTGCATACCCGCGGATTGGAGCGGCTTCACAGCCCTGCGCGAGTGGCGCGGGGCGCGTTATAATATCAGTGTGCAGAACCCCGACGGCGTGGAGAAGGGCGTCAAAAGCGTCTCCTGCGACGGGGTCATATGTGAAAACGGGCTGCTTCCTGCCTATGAGGGCGGCGAGCACGACGTTATCGTGATCATGGGAAATTGAAAGGAGCAAACAAATGCCCGTTAAATTTGGTACAGGCGGCTGGAGAGCCGTCATAGGCGATGGCTTCACCCGCGCGAATGTCCAGCTTCTCATCGCGGCGCTTGCGCGGAAGATGAAGGATGAGGGCGTCGCGGATCGCGGGTTTATAATAGGCTATGACCGCCGCTTTCTGTCCGAGGTCGCCGCACGCTGGGCGGCTGAGGTCATGGCGGGCGCTGGGATTCACTGCCGCTTTATAGACCGTGAAGCGCCCACGCCGCTCATAATGTTCTCGGTCAAGTATTTTGACATGGACTATGGCATCGCGATAACCGCCAGCCATAACCCCGCTATCTATAACGGCATAAAGGTCTTCACGCGCGGCGGCAGGGATGCCGACGAGCTTGTGACTCAGGATATAGAGCGCTATATGCAGATGATACAGGGCGAGCAGATCGCAATTGAGCCCTGGGAGGACGGCATGCGCTCCGGCCTTATCGAGATCACAAACCCCATGAACCAGTACGTGGACTCGATCATCCGCTCGGTGAACATGGACGCCATCCGCTCAAGAAACCTGAAGGTCGTGCTCGACCCCATGTACGGCGTGTCCAAAACCGCGCTTCAGACCATACTCATAACCGCCCGCTGCGACGTGGACGTCATCCACGAGCGGCGCGACGCGCTCTTCGGCGGCAGACTGCCGACGCCGAATACGAAGACCCTGGCCTCACTGCGCAGCTTCGTGCTGGAGCATCATTGTGATATCGGCATCGCGATAGACGGCGACGCTGACAGGCTCGGCGTCATTGACGACAAGGGCGAGTTTCTGCACCCGAACAAGATACTCTGCCTGCTTTACTATTACCTGCTCCGCTACAAGGGCTGGCGCGGTGCCGCCGTGCGCAATATCGCCACGACTCATCTGCTTGACAGGATAGCCGCGGATTTCGGCGAGACCTGCTATGAGGTTCCGGTCGGCTTCAAGCATGTCTCCGGCAAAATGACGGAGACAGGCGCGGTGATAGGCGGCGAGTCCTCCGGCGGACTGACTGTGCGCGGACATATACAGGGCAAGGACGGCATCTATGCCGCAACCCTGCTTGTCGAGATGATGGCGACCACCGGCCGCCGCCTGTCGGAGATCTATGAGGAGATCACAGAGAGCTACGGTGATTTTGAGATGACCGAGCGTGATTACCGCTTCTCCGACGATAAAAAGGCGGAGATTCGCCGCCTGCTCATGGAGGATAAGCTCCTGCCGGACTTTGAGCAGACGGTGGAGCGCGTGAGCTATGCCGACGGCTGCAAGGTGTACTTCAAAAACGGCGGCTGGATAATCTGCCGCTTCTCCGGCACAGAGCCGCTCCTACGCATATTCTGCGAGATGGAGACGCTGGCAGAGGCCGAACAGGTCACCGGGCTCATGGAGCAGCTTCTGGAGCTTAAAGCGGCCGAATAAGCCCGCGTCCGATGTGCTCATCGGCCCCTTTATGTGGTATACTGTGTAAAAAAACGCAGACAAGGGAGGTTTGCCGGATGGAGAAGCCGCGCCGCCGCACACGCTCGCTGAGAGGGCAGATGGCGGGCATCATACTGCTTTGCTGGATGATACCTGTGGTCATGATACTGTTCACAATGGGCTGGTATATTTCAGACAGCCTGGGTCAGAACGCGAGTGAGAACCTGACAGAGCAGCTGGAGGTCAATCTCCGCATGTCAGCCGAGCGGATCGATACCGCCGTCGCAGCCTCACGCATGGCATCGCTGGACAATACGATTAAAGATGCCTATAAGGAATATAAAGAAAAAGGACTGTATACGAGCCTTTTTGTCGCAACGAAGGGTTTTTTAGACAGGCAGTTTCGAAGCGACGGCAGGTTTTTGTTTGCCGTGTTCGCCTTCTCGGACGATCCGGAGCGAATGCACGTCCAAACCTATAACCAGGGTCTGGGCGTGTTGTATTCCGGCATGATGTCGCTAATCGCGTCCGACGGCTGGGAGGTGCTGGAGCTTGCCTCAGGGCTTGACACATCCATTGGCTTTTATGCCAAGGATGAGCGGCTCTATCTCGTCAGAAACGTCATGGACTCGTCCTTTAATGTCATCGGCACATTGACCCTTGCACTTGATACACCATATTTCTTCGAAAATCTGTATACCCTGCCCTGGGTCTGGTCAGCCGACTTGTCCGTCGGTCAGGCGAAATACGGCGCTAAAGCTCCGGTGTCAGAGGCACCGGAGCCACCGGCGTTTCCCTTTGGTGTGAGCCGCGTGGATGAGCGCGTGACAGGCAGCGTGGAAGGCGACGGCTATACATTGCAGGCGGAGCTTCAGGTGGATTTTGAGGTTCTGCTCAGCCGCTTTTCGGGCTATGTGTATCTATTGCTCGGAATGCTTGTCATCATAATACCTCTGCTTGTGTTCACCTTTATCTTCCTGCGCAGAAAGGTATCCCTGCCGGTTGAAAGGCTCATGGAGGGCGCGTCTGAGGTTGAGCGCGGTCAGCTGGGCTATAAGCTTGACTATGAGGCCAACAGCACCGAGTTTCGCTATCTTACCGAGTCTTTTAACAGCATGTCCGGGCGGATGCGCCACCAGTTTGACCGCCTGTATCAGGAGGAGCTCGCCCTGCGCGATGCGAGGATAAAGGCTCTGCAATCGCATATTAACCCGCATTTTCTCAACAATACGCTCGAAATTATAAACTGGGAGGCGCGCATGAACAGCGATGTGAGTGTTTCCAGAATGATCGAATCACTCTCAACCCTGCTGGATGCCGCCATCGACAGGGAAAAGCGCCCCGAGGTGACCTTGCAGGAGGAACTTGGCTATGTGAACGCCTACCTGCATATAATAGACCAGCGCTTCGGCAAAAGACTGCGGATAACTCAGGATATTACGCCGGAGACACTCGGTGAGATGGTTCCGCGCCTCATCATGCAGCCCGTTATCGAAAACGCAGTGGAGCACGGCATCGGCCCGGGCGGGCACGGCTGCGTGTCCATAATAAGCCGGCGGCGGGAGAATACCCTGGTGATCGAGATAACAAATGACGGCGGACTGTCAGCAGAGGATCAGGAGCGCATCTCAAGGCTTCTCGCCTCCGACTATGACTCGGGCAGTGGCGAGCTGGGGGGAAATCTGGGCATATCCAACGTAAATGCGCGCCTGCGCATCCTTTATGGAGGCCGCAGCGGACTCACGATTGAGGAGACCGCGGGTGAGCTGGTGACGGCGCGTATACTCATTGACAGGGCAACATCACAATAAGATACAACAAATCGCAATTTGAGCTCTTCGCTTTTCTCAAGTTTTGGTTGATACTAAATATGTACAAATTGCGTGGCAATAATCGTACAATTATTATGGAGGTTGTACTATGAAACTGAAAAAACTACTTGCAATCGTCCTCGCGGCAGTTATGTGTCTCGGACTCCTGTCTGCTTGCGGCACACCCGCGCCGAGCAAAACGCCCGATCCGGGTGACACCGGCTCCAACACTCCCGAGCCCCCTGCAGCCCCCGTTACCATCAGCGTTCTGACCACATATGCTGGTGAGGACACCAACGCCACCAAGTTCCAGCAGGGCGTTGCCGAGTGGGAAACTTCCACAGGCAACAAGGTGCAGGACCGTTCCGCCACCTCTGACGAGACCTTCAAGTCCTCCGTCCTGGCTGACTTCGAGATGGGCTCCGAGCCTGATGTCCTGTTCTTCTTCAACGGCAAGGACTCCGACCCCTTCGTCTCTGCCGATAAGGTCGTCTCTATTGAAGAAATTCGTGAAGTGTATCCCGACTATGCGTCCAACATGAAGGACGACATGATGGGTGCATCTCCCTACGACGGCAAGAACTACTCTGTTCCCGTTAACGGCTTCTGGGAAGGCATGTTCTATAACAAGGAAATCCTTGAGGCTGCCGGCGTTGAAGTTCCCACCATCGACACCACCTGGGAGCAGTTTCTTGCTGACTGCCAGAAGATAGCCGATGCCGGCTACACCCCCATCGCTGCATCTCTCGGCCATGTTCCTCACTATTGGTTCGAGTTCTGCATCTACAACCATCTGAGCCCCGCCACACACAACGTGCTGCCCGCAATCCCCACCAAGGACGGCGATGATTGGAAGTTTGACACCAACAACGCGCAGTACAAGGCATGGGTTGCCGGTCTTGAAGACATTAAGACCCTCTATGAAAAGGACTTCTTCCCCGCAAACACCCTGTCTGCCACCGATGATGAAGTCACCACCATGTTCACAGATGGCAAGTGCGCATTCCTGATCCAGGGCTCCTGGCAGGTTGGCGGCATTGAGAATGCCTGCGGCGCTGATGCCGAAAACGGCGTTGCCGCGGATCCCGAGCTGCTTGGAAACTTCTCTGTCACATATGTTGGCGGCATGGGCGACCGCAAGGCCGGCGATATCATCACTGGTCTGTCCTCCGGCTATTACATCACCCGCGCCTGCTGGGATGATGCCGCAAAGCGTGAGGCTGCTGTTTCCTTCATCAGCCACATGACCTCCGACGAGATGGTCACAAAGTTTGCCGGCGCAACCACCACCGCGCTCAAGAACGGCGTTGACCTGACCGGCGTTGAGCTCTCCAGCCTGGCACTTGCCGGCATGGAGATGGTCAAGAACGCCACCGGTGCCGCCGGAGCAGTTCAGGACCAGGTTTCCGACGCAGCCCGCGTTCCCATGTTCGTTCCGGGCATGGCTGAGATAGTCTCCGGCGCAGTCACTGCTGAAGAGGCGGTTCAGGCCTCCCTTATCATTATTGCCGAAGAGGGCTAAGCTGACTGATATGGGACATAATAGCAACTAACTAAACTGGGGCCGGAGGAGCTCGTGCTCCTCCGGCTCTTTTACACAGACCTTACCGAAAGGCGGCGAAGCCATGCGCTCGACCATTTATAAAGACAAAAAGCCTTTGCTTATATTCCTGATTCCTGCCTTCCTCTTCATGGCGGTGTTTTTGTTTTATCCATTTATCATGAACATCGTAGGTTCGTTCCAGAATATACCCGGCATCGGACTTGCACCAACCGGAGTCCAGGACCCCTGGTATTCAAACTATGTCAAAATGTACAACGATGCCAATATGCGAACAGCGCTCAAAAACACCGGAATAATGATGATCGGCACTGTCGTAATTCAGGTTGGAATTGCTCTCTTACTTGCGATCCTGACCGACTTCATCGGCAGGGGTTCGCAGTTTTTCCGCACTGTTTACTTTTTTCCCATTGTAATTTCAGCTACGGCCCTCGGCCTGCTTTTCAATATTATCTTCCTGTATGATACCGGCCTTATAAACCAGCTTCTGGAGCGTTTGGGCAGGGAAGGCCCGCTCATCGACTGGAAGAGTGATAAATGGGCCATCATGACCATGATGATCCCTGTCATGTGGCAGTATGTCGGCTTTTACTTTGTCATCTTGGTCACCGGTCTCAACAGCATAGATTCACAGCTTTATGAAGCCGCCGCAATCGACGGTGCGACGGGCGTACAGCGCGTATTTCGGATAACCCTGCCGCTTTTAAAGGGCGTCATAACCACCTGCGTCATTCTGTCCATCACAGGTGCGCTCAAGGTTTTTGACCTACCCTGGGTCATGTTCCCGAACGGAATCCCGCTCAACAGAACCTGGCTCACAGGAACCTATATGTACTATCAGACCATCTCCCTGCGCGACGCCGACTATGGCTCGGCCATCGCGGTTCTCATCGTCTGCCTGGGCGTTCTCGTGTCCATAATTGTGAACTCCATATCGGGAGCTATGAGCAAGGATAAAGTCAAAAAGGTTAAGAGCGGAGGTGGCGCCAAATGACCGCCAGAAAGAAGATTAAGACTTCGAAGATACTGATATATGTCGTTTTGAGCTTCTGGGCTCTTACCACCATGTACCCCTTTATATGGGTCGTTCTAAACTCATTTAAGGATCGATCCGAGATAATGTCAAACTCCTTTGCCCTGCCTGTCGGCGATCTGTTCACCTTTAACAACTATCGCACGGCCTTCAGGCGGCTGGACATTGTCGGCTCGTATGCCCGCAGTATCTGCATTTCGCTTGTCGTCACGTGCTGCGTCGTGCTGCTTGCCGGACTTGCCGCGTATGCGCTTGCAAGGTATGAGTTCAGGGGCAAAAAGTTTCTGAGCACGGTTGTCGTCGCCAGCATGATGTTCCCGGTGTTCTCGACCATCATCCCGGTGTTTCGAATGATGCTGGGCTGGGGGATTGCGAACACGAACAACGTCTGGCTCGCCATGCTCTCCACGGCCCTGCCGCAGATAGCGGGCAACCTGTCGTTTTCTATCATTGTCCTGCGCGGATATATCGAGGATCTGCCCATTGACCTTGAGGAATCGGCCTATCTTGAAGGCTGCAACGTGTTCCAGATATTCTTCAAGATCGTCGTGCCGCTGACGAAGCCGTCCTTCGCCACGGTCGGAATTTTCTCCTTCCTTTGGAGCTATAACGATCTGTTCACCCAGATGTTTACCCTAAGGGACAAGAGCCAGTGGGGCATAACCCGCCTGATGCAGATGCTGACCTCCATGGAAGGCACAAACTACGGACTCATGGCTGCCGCGGTTACCATCGTGGTTATACCCGTTTTGCTGCTCTATATCTTCCTTCAGAAGCAAATTATCAAGGGCATGACAGCCGGCGCAATCAAAGGCTGACTTGTCAGCGGACTGCCTGCGTGATATAATTGCCGGGTAGGGAGGAACGAGCGATGTATAAAGTTGTGCTTATAGATGACGAAACAATTATTGTCGAGGGACTCAAGCGCGTTGTGGACTGGAAGAGCCACAATTGCGAGGTTGTCGCGACCGCCTCAGACGCAGTTCTGGGCGCTGCCGCCATAAGAGAGCATAAGCCCGACATATTGTTTACAGATATTAAAATGCCCGATATAGACGGCCTTACAATGCTGGCCGGACTGAATGGCGAGTTTCCGAATATGCAGATAAGCGTGCTCACGGGCTACCGCGACTTTGAATATGCCCGACGGGCCATATCCCTGGGCGTATCCCGCTTTTTACTCAAGCCCTCCAAGATGGACGAGATTGAAGAGGCGCTCGTGCACATGTCGGGCAGTCTTGCGGCGCAGAATCGAGCGGAAGAGACGCCTGAGCCGCCCGCGGCAGAGCCGAAGGAGGATAATGCGAACAGCTTCATTGCAAGGCAGGCACGCGCTTATATAGCCGATAACTGCACGAATAAGCTCTCGCTTCAGGAGGTTGCGGATCACTGCTATGTGAGCCAGTGGCATCTTTCAAAAATCCTCAACCGCCAGCTCGGACAGAACTTCTATGACATTCTCAACAGCGTCAGGATAGAGCGCGCCAAGCAGCTGCTGGAAGATCCCTCATTGCGCATAAGCGAGGTCGCGGCGCATGCCGGGTATTCGGACACGGCTCACTTCTCGCGCGTCTTTAAGAGCCTTGAGGGCGTCTCTGCCAATGAATACCGCAATCTCCACTGCGGCACAGGCAGGTAAATACTAAAACTCCCCCCGAAAGATTCGGGGGGAGTTTTTGTTTAGCTGATATTATTTTGCGACTGCCGTGTCCGCGGTCTTTCTGCTGTAGCCTACCGTGGCAAGCGCTGCTGCAACAGCGAGCACGATGGCTGCGGCCATCTGGACTGCGTGACCCGTGAAGGCGGTGGCGGCTGCAAAGCCGTAGATAAGTGCGGCGGCGGAGACGACAAGGGTGACTATCGCGAGAACCCTGCCGGTCTTCTTTGCACCGAAGCCGAGGACAGCTGCGACGATGCCGAGCACTGCCGCGACCGCCATGGCTATGTAGGTATAGAGCCTGCCCATGAGCTCCTTGGTGGTCTTTTCGGTCTCCTCATCGACTGTCTGCCTTGCGGCGTCAATGGGGGCAACGCCGGCGTCAATCTTCGCCTGAACGGCGCTGTTCTCGGCAAGTGTGGCATATCCGGCGTCGACCTGTGCCTGACCTGCTTCAAACTCGGCAAGCTGCCCGCGACCGTCCTCGAGCTGGGTAACGGCGTCGTCAAGTTGCTTCTGACCGGCTTCAAGTTCCGCGGCGGAGCTTGTGAGTGTCGCGTCACCGGCCTGGATCACAGCGGCGGCCTCGGCGAGCTGCTGTTCACCGGCTGCGATCTGTGCGGGTGCTGCACCCAGCTTTGCGCTTGCGGCGGCAAGCTCCTTGGCGGCGGCGTCGAGCTGGGCCTTGGCGGCTTCATACTCCTGTACCTGAGCCAGACCGTCCTCGTAGGGCTTGAGCTGCTCTGCCGCGGCATCGAGCTGGGCCTTGCCGGCCTCATACTCCTTGAGCTGAGCCAGACCGTCCTCGTAAACCTTCAGCTGCTTGCGGGCTTCACTGAGCTGAACCTCGGCGGCACCGAGCTGACCACGAGATGCGTCGAGCTGAGCCTTTGCGGCTTTGAGCTGGGGCTCCGATTCATCAAGATACGCCTTTGTGCCCTCGTACGTCAGAACATCAGCCTGACCTTTTTCGTACTCCTTAATAAGATATGATGCCTGGTCGTACATTGCCTTGTTGTCGTTGAGCGATGCCAGCGCACTGTTCAGCTCGGCCTGTATTACCTCTATCTGTGCCGGGGTGAGGTTACCCTTGTTGGCCTCAAACTCGGCAAGCTTTTCATTGTATTGGGCCAGAGCGGCCTCATACTGGGGTACAAAAACGATGCTTGCGTCATATTGACCCTTCATCTCGGCGAGCGTAGCCTTGCCTTGTTCGTATGCGCCTGTGCTTGCATCAAGCTGCGCTCTTCCTGCGTTGTAGGCGGCCAGCTTAGCATTGTACTCGGCAAGCCCGCTGCTGTACCTTGAACTGCCCGAGGAATAATCGAGCAAGCCCGAGTCATACTGGGCCTTACCGGCATCGTATGTTTCCTTCATGCCGGCGAGCTGCGCCTTGCCTTCCTCATAGGCGGCGGTTTTGGTGCCGAGCTGCTTCAGGCCGGCATCGTACTGGGCTTTGCCGGCTTCGTATGCTTCCTTCATACCGGCGAGCTGCGCCTTGCCTGCTTCATAGGCTGCGGTTTTGGCATCCAGCTGTGCCATGCCTGCGTCGTATGCGGCTTTTCCGCTGGCGTACTGCGATTTACCTGCCTGGAATTCTGCTTTTTTGGCGTCTAAGGTTGCTTGCCCCTGGGCATAGGTCTCCTTGCCGGCGGCAAGTGCTGCGGCACCTTCGTCATAGGCGGCCTGACCGGCCTTGAGGTTCTCAATGCCCGCGTCGTAAGTGGCCTGACCGTCCTCGACGGTCTTTTTCCCGGCCTCATAGTCGGCGCGCTTGGATTCGAGGGTTTCCACACCCTCGGCCAGGGTATTAATCTGTGCCACTTTTTCTGCCTTTTCGGCTTCCTTGGCGGTCTTTACGTCGTTCACGTCAACGACGCCCAATCCTGCGCCCAGCAGGGCGAATAGACTGGCCAGAACCATGATAGTGCTGCATACCTTCAGGAGCTTCGATGATTTCATGTTTGATAAGTCCTCCCAACATAAGTTATAATTGAAAGGGGGTTTTTTTATGAACAGCCCTCCCACTGTTCACTGCACAGGTCAAGTATAGAACACGACAATTAGAATATAATTAAAAAACTAACACATATGGAAACAAAAAACATAAAAATATTCTTGCCGCATACTACGGTGCCGCAGTGTATATGTTCTATGTTATGATTCAAGACAAAGAAAAAAGACGCCTTTCAGGCGTCTTTTTGGAGCTCTCATCCAGAGTCGAACTGGAGACCTCATCCTTACCAAGGATGCGCTCTACCAACTGAGCTATGAGAGCGTATAATTCCCCACGGGTTTTCCCGTGGGGAGTGGCGACCGAGAAGGG
>CAZHUG010000052.1:0-5865 GCA_964535405.1 uncultured Oscillospiraceae bacterium
TCGGTAAAACAGCCTGTTCGCTCAGAAAGTCGTTGCATGTTACTTCCTCATTTCATCTAATTAATGTGTAAATATATAATACGCGTCTGCGCTAGTTTTATTTAACCAGGCTCTCGACGTAATAAACCGTCTGCATTGCATCCTTGCCATAGAAATCGGCACCGATTTTATCCGAATATTCCTGAGTGAGCACGGCACCGCCGACCATGATCTTACACCAGGGGGCCTGTTCTGCCAACAGCTTTATGCTCTCCTCCATGCTCACAACCGTTGTGGTCATGAGCGCGCTCAGACCGACCGCAGTGGCATGGGTGCGCACAACCGCTTCAACGATCGTCTCGGGCGCCACGTCTTTGCCCAGATCGAGCACGTCATAGCCATAGTTTTCAAGCAGTACCTTGACAATGTTCTTGCCAATATCGTGAATATCACCCTTGACGGTTGCAATTACGATGGTCGCCTTCGTCTGTTTTTTGCTGCCCAGCTTTGCCATGTGCAAGCGTATGGCTTCAAATCCGGATTTTGCCGCCTCGGCACTCATGAGAAGCTGCGGCAGGAACAGCGTGCCGTCTTCAAAGCCGCGCCCCACAGTATTCAGCGCCGGTATAAGCTGATCGTCTATGATATCCATGGGTTGGGTGGCTTTCAGCGCGTCTTCGGTCATTTTGAAAGTCTGCTCCTTAAGACCCTTTATGACGCAATCCGATAGCGTGAGCCTGTCGGTACTTGTTTCCTTGACAGCCGCGGAACCTTCCGCAAGCGCATACCTTTCTATATATCTTGAGCACTGCGGGTCGTAACCCTGCAGCGTCAGGAAACTGTCGTAGGCCTGCATCATCTCGGGAGTGTTAGGATTTATGATTCCGGCGGACAATCCCGCCTGAAGTGCCAGTGTGAAAAAAGTTGTGTTTATAAGTTTGCGCTGTGGCAGACCAAACGAAATGTTCGAGACGCCGAGGACGGTTCTGCCGCCCGTTGCGCTTATCATGCGGACTGCATCCAGTGTGATTTTTGCAGATTCCTGATTGGTGCTCATGGTCATTGTGAGCGGATCGATGACAATGTCCTTTTTAGCGATGCCGAAGCTTGCCGCGGTTTTATAGATCTTCTCGGCAATGGCTGCGCGGCCCTCGGCGGTTTCCGGAATTCCGCTCTCGTCGATGGTGAGTCCGACGATAACGCCGCCATATTTTTTAACAAGAGGGAAGATGTCGTCCATGACCTCCTGCTTTCCGTTGACGGAGTTTACCATGGCCTTGCCATTATAAACGCGCAGCGCCTGCTCCATAGCCTGCGGATTGCTGGTATCAATTTGCAGCGGCAACGCGATGATCTCCTGCAAATCGCGGACGGTTTCCCGCATCATCTCCACTTCGTCGATTTCCGGCAGTCCGACATTGACATCCAGTATGTGTGCGCCGGAGTCTGCCTGCCTAACGGCTTCCTTCAGAATGTACTCCATGTTGCGGTCACGCAAAGCCTGCTTGAATTTAGACTTGCCGGTGGGGTTAATTCGCTCGCCGATGATGACCGGCATACCCCCAAGCTCCACGACCTGTGAACCGGAGGATACAAGTGTGTAGTTTTTCGGCTCGCAGGGCCTGGGACTGATTCCGGAGCATTTTTCCACAAGAGATTTGATGTGCGCGGGGGTTGTTCCGCAGCAGCCGCCCACCAGTACGGCGCCAGCCTTGACAATTTTGAGCATGTCCCGGGCAAACTCGTCGGCCTGAACGTCAAAAACGGTTTTGCCGTTTTCTGTTCGCGGCAGTCCTGCGTTCGGGTTTGCTATTATAGGAGTTGAGGAATACTTGACTAGCTCCTCCACAATGCCCAGCATCTGTTTTGGGCCAAGGCCGCAGTTAATTCCGAGCGCATCCACGCCCAGCCCCTCGAGCAGGGCGAGCATTCCACGGGGCGAGGAGCCTGTGAGCATCTTGCCGTGCTCGTCAAAGGTCGCCGTTGCCACAATGGGAAGGCTTGAATTTTCCTTCGCCGCCAGAACGGCGGCCTTGAGCTCGTATAGGTCGCTCATAGTCTCTATAAGGATTAGATCTGCCCCGGCCCGCTCACCGGCTCTCACTATTTTGGCAAATTCAGCAACTGCATCCTCGAAGTCGAGCGTTCCGAGCGGCTTCAGCAGTTTTCCGGTCGAGCCGATGTCCAGAGCGACGAAGGCGTCCTCATTACAATTTTTTACGGCGGTTCTGGCGTTGCGAACACCGGCTTCAATGACTTTATCGGTATCCGCGCCAAACTTGAAGCTGTTAGCGCCAAAGGTGTTGGCGAGTATGATATCTGCGCCCGCGTTTAAATACGCCTCGTGGACAGCGATCACATCTTCGGGGCGGTGCAGATTCCAGCCCTCCGGCAGCTCACCGGCTTTGAGACCGCGTTCCTGGAGCTGTGTACCCATTCCGCCGTCTAAAAAGAGTATTCTATTTCCAATTAATTCGCGAATGTTTGCCATGTTGGCCCCCCTTAACCGCGCCTGTACTCGCAGTCGGTTTTTGCGCAGCACTCACAAGCCTGTGAGTGGCACTGCTTGTTTTCACTGCTGATTCCAAGAACCGCAGTGATCGATTTTTCAGGCAACAGCATGCTGCTGTCGGTCGTCACAAGGCCGATTGTCTTGTGAGCGTTTAGCACGTTTAATAGCTCAACCTGATGCTCAAGTGAGAAATCGCCGTAGCCGGGACTAAAGCGCGGCTGCAGGAAAAGCCCCTCGCGGCTCAAATCAACCGCCAGGTCACGCTGCCAGTTGTCGCAGTAGTCCTCAAGAAATGCCGCCGCTGCCGCGTGAAATACTACAGCCTTGCTTATCTGAAGCCTTGAGTATTTCTTTAAAAGTCTGTCAGCAGCTAAACCCAGAGTTGCCGCGAGGAAAATTACCTCATCACAGCCACGCAGATTCTTGCCCAGATTTTTGCTTGTAACTGTGATGCCGGCGGCGCATACTGTCTCAGCGCTCTCAAAATGCAGAGGAAACCTCCTGAAAACAAGCTTTGCTGTGATTTGTTCTTCAAGCTCAATCAGGCATTCGGCTATAAGCTCCTCCGTACGCAGGTCAGGGCTTTTGCTTCCACAGCCGAGATAGCGTCGGGTTTCGCTCACAAGACTCATTTCAATATCTCCGAAAGATTCTGTTGAATATTTCTTGCCACGTCTGGATTGTTCATGGAATATACGTGGATGTGACGGATTCCATTTGCAATCAGGTCAATGATCTGGTCTGTTGCATAGGCAATTCCGGCCTGTTGCATGGCTGCGGGATTGCTGCCAAAATGATCGACCAGATTACGAAAACGTTCAGGCATATTAGTGCCGGACAGCTCAACTGCGCGCTTCATCTGACTGGCTCGCGTGATTGGCATGATGCCCGGAATAATGGGAACCATGATGCCGCGCTCACGAACTCTGTATAGGAAGTTATAAAAGATGTTATTATCGAAAAACATCTGAGTCGTCAAATAATCACAGCCTGCGTCCACTTTAATCTTCAGATTTTCTATGTCGGTGTATTTATTTGTCGCCTCGATATGCCCTTCCGGATAGCAGGCACCGCCGACGCAAAAATCGCCGTAGGATTTGATGTCACGAACCAGATCGGATGCGTAGCGGTAATCAACAAAGGGCTCACCGTCCATTACCTTCGGCATATCGCCGCGAAGGGCGAGAATATTTTCGATGCCGTTAGACTTGATTTTATCCAGAGCCTCGTGCATCGACTGCTTGTCCGCGCCTATGCAGGTGAGGTGTGCTACTGTAGTGACACCGGATATACGCTGAATTTCTGCCGCCATGGCGACAGTGTTGTCCTTCACACTGCCCGCAGCGCCATAGGTAATACTCATATAATCAGGCTTCAAATCTGCAACATCCAGGGCCGCCTTTTTGACCTTGGAAACTGCTGACACACTCTTAGGTGGAAACACCTCAAAAGAGAGGGTGGTTCTCTTGCTTTCTAAAATATCCCTTATCTTCATTGTTTTGCTCTCCGTTACGCCATATTCCGTCAGAACTTGTTTTTGAAATTCAATCATTATACCATGAGCCTGCTCAAGCTTCAACAATATAACAGAAATAAGCTCATCTTCCTCATCCGCATCGGCTAAGGTGCTGACCATGATATCATAAAAAGCTGTTATTGCTTTTGAGCAATAACAGCTTTTATGCCTCTGCAATTCCGCGAAATTACTCTACAAACTCAAATGTGGCATAGCTGCTGGAAACATCGAATATTTCTATCCCATTATCCCACAGACGTGCCCGTACGACCGCGTTTACGTTTTCCCGAACGCTGGATGACATCTGACCATTTTTTGGAGAGCGCAAACTGTGACCGGCGTCGGATGCGGAAATATCCAGCTCCAGCAGCAGCCCGCCCTGTGACAAACAGACGTGCTGTGGACCGGCTGAGTGAATGCGCACTCCGTTATAGGTGGCAAGCCGGTACTGGCGGCCATTAAACACGATGGCGCAGATGCAGCCGGTGAAGCTGACGCCGGCAAAGGGAATATGGGCAATCGCAACCATAATGGAGCAACTCTCTGCAAAGTCGTTACACTGCAACCACAGATAAGAGCGCGGGAAAGAGTTCCCACTATCCTCTTCAATATAGCCGCGCCCGCCATCAAAGCTGCATATGTCCCCGTCCACTGTCAATGAGCCGGAAAGTGTGTGACCCATGCTTATGACGCCGTGGCGACACTGCATTGGCAAAAATCGAAACGGCCCCATTATGTCAGACTGCAGAGGCGTCAGCGGGCCATAGACAATCCTGCCCTGCACCCCGGGCAGGTTGATGACCACGCCTTGTTTTGAAAACAGGCAGTCTCCGGCCTTGATTACACCGTGTGCAAGCTGCAAGGACGAAACATCAAATTGTCGTGATTTGCTGTTATCCAACATCTGTATAAAGGCTCCGCTTTTGGCGACTCCGGGAATGAATGCCACCATTTTGTCACGCTGCTGGTGCTTGAAATACCAACCCTCAAAGCCCTTATTTCTCATGGCTGCACCTGCTGGCGTGGCACATAAGCACCGTCGAGATTGTAGGTATGAGAGCTTTTACATCTTTCTTCAACAAATAAATCATAATAAGCGCCTCCCTTTACCTAGGATTGGCGTCTTTGAGTGAAACAATACTTAAAATCTACTCACGATAAGGAAAAGTTCAATTGCATTCAATAAATTGCAAAGGTTATAAAGAACCCTGAAGCTGGTGCTTCAGGGTTCTTAAAATTAAATAATTACAGGCCTCTTGCGACTTCGTATGCCTGGGAGGTGGCAAGTCGGATGTTTCCGACACCAATTCCGTCGCCAATCTCATATACCTCTATGCCGGAGCCAAACAGCTCGGCTACCATGGATTTTTTGGGCTTCAGGCCGATTGCGAATACGACATTGTCGGCCTCGACGACGGTCTGATTGCCATTTTTGTCCTCAATAACCGCGCCCTCGTCTGTGACGGCCATGATCTTATTGCCGCAACGGATGTCGATCTTGTTATAGTCCAGAAGATCGTTGAGCATCATCTTGACAGATTGCTGAACCTCAGCTCCGGCAGACAGAATGCTGTCCAGGGCTTCGACCAGAACCACGTCCTTCTTCTCATATGCTGCGAGATCATAAGCCAGCTCGGAGCCGGTCAGGCCGCCTCCAACGACTACGACCTTCTGCCCCAGATCAGCCTTGCTCATAAGCACGTCATAGCAGATGACAGACTTCTTGTGGTCGTATCCCGGGATGTGCGGGATGAAGTGGTCGGAACCAACAGCGAGGATTGCGACATCGACACCGAGTGCCTTGATGCTCTCAGCTGTCATTGGGCTGTTCAGATGAACAGGGATGTTCAGCTTGCAA
>CAZHUG010000052.1:5881-15285 GCA_964535405.1 uncultured Oscillospiraceae bacterium
GCGCCGCGATGCCTTCCTTGAACGGATGGCTGCCTGCCTCGGTGAGGTGACCGCCGAGAATGCCGCCGGCTTCATACAGGGCAACGTCGTGCCCTGCGATATGGGCTGTCCTGGCAGCCTCCATACCCGCGACACCGCCGCCGATGACTGCGACCTTCTTGGTGAAATCGGGCTTGGGTATGTTGTGTATGAGCTCCCTCATCGTGGAGGGATTGGCGGAGCAATGGATGACGCCGCCTGCGAGGTTTGAGTGTATGCAGTTGGTGCATCTGATGCAGGGACGAATCTCATCGACGCGGCCCTCGGCGACCTTGTTGGGGTAGTGAGCGTCCACAAGTGAGGCGCGTGCCAGAGTGACGCCGTCTATGGCGCCCTCGGCTATGGCCTTCTCGCACATGTCGGGGTCGTCCATGGCACCGGCGAGGAAAACAGGAATGCTGACCTCAGCTTTGAGCTTGCGCGCGAGCTCGATGTTGTAGCCCTTCTCCATATAGTAGGGTGAAACGCAGTAGTAGAAGGTGTCGTAGGTTCCGGAGTTCACATTTAGTAAGTCAATGCCGTAGCTCTCGAATTTCTTCGCGATCTCAATAGCTTCCTCAATTGTTCTGCCGACCTCTTCACCGCCGCCCAGCGTGGATTTGTTGAAGCCTGCCATGTAGGTCTTCATGCACATTCTGATGGAGACGGGATAATCCTTGCCGCAGGCTTCCTTGATGCCGGTGATAATTTTTCTGTGTATGGTAAGACGACCGTCCAGAACTCCGCCGTACTCGTCGCTGCGATGGTTTGTATACGCCATGGCAAACTGATCCAGCAGATAGCCCCAGTGCATGCCGTGGATCTCGACACCGTCGTAGCCCCAGCCCTTTGCCGCCTTGGCGATCTTTATCATGGCAGCGATTTTGGTTTCAATCTCCTCCTTGGTCATCTCGGTGGTCAGCTTTGAAGGATCCTTATAGGAAGGGATGGGGGAGGGGGTCTTGCCGTCTCTCATGCGCCCGGGACCCATAGATATCTGCATAAAGATCTTGCCGCCGTAGGTGTGAACCTTCTCAACGAGAGTTCTGGCACCATAGCCGAAGAAGCCGGGGTTGGTCATGGGGTTCGGGTTGCCGTTTATCGGGTCAAACGGGTCAACGGTCAGATCGGCCACGTTGGAGCCCGTGACGATGAGTCCGAAGCCGCCTTTGGCGCGCTCGGCAAAGTAGTTAATGCCGTTTTGGGAGTACTCTCCCTTTGTTCCGTAAATATAGTGTCTGCCGCCCATGGGACCAACGGCGTAACGGTTCTTTACAGTGATGCTGCCAATCTTCAGCGGGGACATCAAGTTTTCATACTTATAGCTCATTGCGTTCCTCCATTATTCCATCACGTGTTTAATAGTTGTTCTGTATAGCGGATAACATACCATTTTGTTATTATATTAATTATAGTGTGTTTGTCGCATAAATGGAAATGTTCCTTTTCTATCAGGGCAATGAAGAAAAACTATTGACATATCAACAGCCCTATGTATTTAATCGGCTTGACACTTGTGACTTATTTGAGTATTCTTAGTAGAAGTTAGATAAAATCATGACAAAGAATCGAGGGATATTGATATGACATTACAGCAGATAATCTATTTTATTGAGGTTGCCCGCACCTGTCATTTTACTCAAGCAGCGCAAAACCTGTATGTGTCACAATCTGCTTTGAGCTACTCAGTTCAGGCGCTTGAACGTGAGCTTGGCATAGAGCTGTTCACACGCGCAAGCGGAAAAAAAGTGACCCTTACCCAATACGGCAAGGAGTTTTTGCCATACTGCGAGCAGGCGCTCTTAAAGCTTCAGGAGGGACAGGAAAAGATTGACCACATGAAAAATCCCATGAGCGGCATTGTGAATATCGTCTACTCCTACACAAACTGTCATAGCCTTATTCCATCCATCTTTAATGATTTTTATGCCCATAATAATTATGAGGATATAACGGTGCGTTTTGAAGTGAACCATAGAAAAGCCAGATATGAGGAGACGATTCTGAGTGGTGAGAACGATCTTGCCTTTGCCTGCACAAAGTCGTTTGAGGGCATTGAGTCAACGCCGATCGCGAAGCAGGAGCTTGTCCTGATGATGCCGGTCAATCATCCGCTGGCGGGACGGGAGACGGTTTCGCTCCAGGAAATAAGGGATGAAAATATAATCTGGTACTATAGAGGCTCAAACCTCTATCGCTGGATTGAGAGGATGTTCGAGCAGGAGGGACTGAAGCCAAACTTCACGACAGATCTCGACGATTGGTCGGCTCAAATGGCCCATATCTCTCTGGGAATGGGCATTGCAATCTCTCCGCGTGTGCCGGTAGAATCTGAGTTCATCACACAGGCGAAAATAGACAGCCCCTTGAACAAGCGCAATGTCTACATGCTCTCGTCCAAGGATAAAATGCGTACACCGGCGGTCGAATACGTAAGGCAATATTGCCTGGACTGGTCGCGTGAGCATTATGGGGAGATAAGTGTGGACTAGAATAATACATAAGCAGCAGACGAATAAACCGTCTGCTGCTTTTTATATTACATGTAATATACGACTTTAATGACAATGCAAGTGACGACAAGTGATACGAGGTTTACAAGTCCGCCAATGCGAAGGTAGTCTTTAAATCTATATCCCGGAACCTGAATCATGGTCATAGGAGCGACGCTTATAGGTGTAGCCACGGCGACTTTTATTCCTGAAGCGGCTGCGAGAACCATCGGGATCGGGTTGGTGCCGATGGACTCAGCAAGTACAAGTGTGATGGGAATTAGTATCGCCACAGTGGCATTGTCAGACATGACGTTCGAGAGCAGTGAGCCGAGGACGAAGAGTATGATACATAGTCCGAAGGGTGAGCTGCCGATAGGGCCGCAGATTCCTATAATAAAATCCGCAATTACTGCGCCGGCACCGCTGACATCAAGACCCTTTGAAAAGCCGATTGATCCGGCTACGATCACAACCGTTGGCCAAGAAACACTCTTAAATGCTTCTCTTTCACCGACACAGCCGGTTAGTATAAGTACCGATGAGCCAAGCAGCGCAACCGCACCGGAGTTTATGCCTGCCACGAGACCAATCACCACTGCGCAGACCACAAAGCCTGTGAGGTACATTTTCCACATAGGAGCTTCAACCTCTGCCGTGGATGATGTATTGTCAATGAGCGGAATCTCCTCAAAATCAAACCATTTTTTCTGCAGCTCATATCCAAACATGAGATACAGGACGATAACGACGATGAGTGCAGGCAGGTTGACTATGGTTGGAGCAAAAAGGCCGAGTTCGCCATATCCGGCGGCGGACACGAGACCCGCGGCAGTGATCATTGATGTGGCGCTTATCGTCGTGAGGTTATTTCCTATTGTTGAGGCAAGCCCCAGCGGGAAATAAACCTGCTTTCGTGATATTTTACCTTCAGATCGATAGGATATGCTGTCTACAATTGGCATCAGCATGGCGACCACGAGTGAGCCGTTGAGGAAAACAGCCAAAGCTGCGGCAATCAGGAAAACCATGATCACAAACTTTTTCTCGTTGGCTCCCACAAACTTGTAGAGCAAATTTCCGAATCTCAGCGCAAGACCGGAGGTGAAACAGGCATGTCCGATTATCATCATGCCTGCCACAAGAAGAACGGCAGAGCTGGAGAAACCGGTAAATGCCTCGCTGTATGTCAGTATTCCCGACATTGCCATAGCCAGCATGGCAAAAACGGTGGTGACAGATAACGGGATGCGGGGTATGCAGTAGAGCACCAGTGCTCCGGTCATAATTATTATCGCGATTGTGCTTTGATTCATGAATTCTCCCCCTATGCGATATTTAGCTTTGACGAGTATGCTCGAAATCTGTAGAAAAATATTGTCTTAATTATAACAGAGTGCTTTCATGAATGGAAATACATACAATTTATCACTAAGATAAATTGTATGCATAGTACTTGCACTGATAAAAACATAGAAAAGCTATTTTATTCACAAATTCTATTGCATGATTTTTATTCACAAATTCTATTGCATGATTTTTATATATAAAGTCTATGAATTATTAGTATTTCCTTTTTAGTGCCTGCCGCGATATGGTTTATGTAGTTAAAAAAGCGACACACTTTTATACATTCGAAAAGGAGATATAAACATGATGAACGACTTCAAGTTCCACACTCCGTCGCCCGTATACTTCGGACACGAGACAGTTAAGAAGAATGCAGATCTTATAGCCAGCTATGGTAAAAAAGCTTACATTGTAACCAGCCGCTTTCCTGCGGGCATTCTAAATCAGGCGCTGATTGATGTCGTGTCTGTTCTGGAGGACAGAGGCATTGAGTACAGGTGCTTTGAGGATGTGGAAGAAAACCCGTCTGTAGAGTGCTGCACAAGAATTGCAAACGACGCCCGCCCCTTTGCCCCTGATTTTCTTCTGGGAATCGGTGGCGGCTCCTCCATGGACGCTGCGAAGGCCGCCAGTGTGCTTCTGAATCAGGATGACGATTCAGTTGCCGCCTCATACGACATTTTCTTCAAGCAGCCTGCTGATGCGTTCAGACGCCCCTACGCCTGCAGACCTGTTATCTGTGTCCCTACAACGGCGGGCTCCAGCTCCGAGATGACAGGCTTCTTTGTCCTCACCCGTGAGGATTCAGACACCAAGGATACACCCAAAATTATGGTGTTCTCTGCTGCCGCGCTCCTCGATTCAAAATACATCAAAAATGCCCCCCAGTTCATTCTCGATACTGGCGCGATGGATGCTCTCAGCCACGGAATAGAGACCTCCCTGAACGTCAACAGCAACTTCCTCAACCGTCAGATTGCGATGATAGGCTTCGGACTGTTCCGCACCTTCAAGGATCGTCTTATAAGCGGCGACCTGACCGATGAGGACTACGATAACATCATGCTGCACTCCTGCATCCAGGGCATGGCGTTCTTCCAGGCGGGAACCCTGATACCCCACGGCATGGGATATTATCTCTCGCATCACAAGGGGCTAAATCACGGCCTTGCCTGCAGCATCACCGAGGGTGAGTATCTGAAGGTAATCGAGGACCAGTCGCTTGTGACGCCTATCATAGAGGCTTGTGGCTTCAAGAATGTGGATGACTTTGCAGCTTACGTCAAGATCATGACCAACCGCGACGTGAACATAAGCGTAAGCAATGCCGAGTGCGAGCAGTGGGCAAGAGATTTTGTCAAGCTAGAGCATCGCCTGGCACGTCATCCCGGAAAGATTGGCTACGACGAGATCGTGAAGATCTATAAGGATTCTCTCTCAGCGTATATAACAGACTGATTTTAGCAGCAAAAACACACCCGATATACCAGCGGGTGTGTTTTTTCGTGCAATCTTTAGACAGATAAACGCCCCGACCACTGTGGTCGGGGCGTTTACAATTTTGCTGTTATCTAATATGTATTAATAATAGATGAGTGCTATTGCGGTACATGTTACAACCATGGAGATCAGGTTTATGAGTCCGCCCATTCTAAAGTAGTCCTTGAAGCGGTATCCGGCAACCTGGACCTGGGTCATAGGAGTCACGCAGACCGGTGTGCCGAGTGCGACCTTGACGCCGGAGCATATCGCAAGGAACATAGGAACAGCGCTTATGCCCATGCTCTCGGAAATGGCTGCACCTATGGGCAGCATGATTGCCACAGACGCGTTATCCGACATGACGGACGAAATGAGAGACGAAACAAAGAACAGGACGATGCAGATGCCGATTCCGGATTTCCCCAGCGGGCCGGAGACGTTGATGAAGAAGTTTGCAATTACTTCGCCTGCACCGGAGGCCTTGATTCCGTTGGAGAAGCCGATTGCACCGGCAACGACGATGACAGTGGACCAGCCGACGCTCTTCATTGCGGTTTTTTCGCTGATGCATCCGGTGAGCATTACGATGGTGGCGCCAATAAGGCTTGCCAGACCGTAATCCATGACTCCGGCGACCATAACCACGACGACGGCGATAAATACCACGGCAACGACGATCTGCTTCCAAACAGGCTGATCCTCTGCCTGTGCGGCGCTGCTGGTGTCTGCCATAACAGGGGGCTCTTCAAAGTCAAACCACTTCGCCTGAAGCTTGTATCCTATAATGCCGTAGAAGACGATTACTGCCAGAACTGCGGGCAGGTTTATTGCGACGGGAGCAAACACGCTCATGGTGCCATAGCCCATATCGGCAAGCAGACTGACTGCGGTGAGCATTGAGGTTGCGCTTATGGTGAGGATGTTGTTACCCAGAACAGCGCCGACGCCGACAGGGAAGTAGGTCTGCTTTTTGGAAACAGCACCGTCGGTTTTCAGAACGACTGCGTCAACAATTGGCATAAGGATCGCAACGGTAATGGAGCCGTTCATAAACACGGACATAATTGTCGCGACGCAAAGAACGATCATCATGAAAAGCTTCTCGTTTTTGCCGAAGTTAACCCGGGTAATAAGTCCGCCCATTCTCTGGGCAAGTCCGGTGGTAACCATGGCCTGACCGATGATCATAAGGCTGGCGATAAGGAATATAACACGGTTTGCAAAACCCGAGGTTGCGGTTGCGAAATCCAGGATTCCGGACGCCACCATCGCGATCATTGCCAGCAATGTCGTGACCGACAAAGGCATCTTGGGAATTGCATA
This sequence comes from uncultured Oscillospiraceae bacterium, assembly GCA_964535405.1. GTDB lineage: Bacteria > Bacillota > Clostridia > Oscillospirales > Oscillospiraceae > Scatomorpha. Next base: position 12,547 of record CAZHUG010000052.1, read on the forward strand.
AAGGACGAGCGCTGAGATTAGAATAATAATTGCTATTGTACTCTGTGCCACACATATCTCCCCTAACTTTTTTTGTTTACTCTGGTATTCTAGACGTACAAGGCTCTTGTTACGCTTTTAACTATATATTAAGGCTGTCATAAATGGAAATATCGGTTTTTTATCAGGGTTATGAAGAAATACTATTGAGTCGATACATAAAATCGCTCATGGATTGTGATATAATTGTCGAAACGACTGGCGTCTATTTAAATTATTGTCTGCAAACTGTCCCGGCGCACTTATACTCAGAAGAAAGGAAGAACAGCATGACCTTACAACAACTCATTTATTTCAAGGAGGTTGCCGACACGCTGCACTTCACAAAGGCTGCGCAAAACCTCTATGTGACGCAATCCGCGCTCAGCTATGCCATAAGCGCACTCGAACGTGAGCTTGAGGTTCCGCTGTTTGTTCGTGAGAGCGGTAAGCGTGTGGAGCTGACAAGCTTTGGCAAAGTGCTGTTGCCGTTGACAGACCGCGCTCTGATCTGCATAGATGATATTGAGAAGACCATCCGTGAAATGAGAAATCCCATGAGTGGTGTAGTCAATATTGCGTATTCATATATGAATGGATGGAAGTTCATTCCCGGCATGCTAGGAAGCTTCATGAGGGAAAATTCCTCCGAGGAAATTTCTCTTAACTTCGAAATAAATCACAAGGTGGCGCGTTTTGAAGAAGAGGTTGTTCTCGGGAATGTTGACCTTGCATTTTCCTGCATGTCTGAAATGGAAGGCCTGACAATGGTGCCTGTCGTAAGACAGGAGGTATTCGTTGTGCTTCCTCGTTACCATCCGCTTTCAGACAGACAGAGCATAACAATAGACGATATCCGCGATGAGAGTCTCATTGGTCACCACCAGGGGCGCAACCTCGACAGGTGGATAAATGAGATGTATCGGCTGCGCGGACTCAAACCAAACACGGCAGAATATGCTGACGACTGGACAGTTCAAGCCTCGCTTGTGGCTCTTGACAAGGGGATTGCCATCCTTCCCAGACTTCCTCTTGAGCAGGATGTGGTAAAGATGATTCCACTTGACGACCCGATGAACATAAGAAATGTGTACATGATGTGGGCCAAAAACCGCAAGCTGCCTCCGGCGGTCGAATGCGTGCGCGACTATTGTTTGGAATACTGCAAAAGCTTAGCGCTAATATAATGTGTTCTTCCCGACTGCCGTTGCGCGATATTTGCAGCGGCAGTCTTTTTTTGCAAACTAATCAATTCTTGATATATCTCGCCAGCGACCTTCTGTAAATTGTGGTGATTTCCTCGACGGTGATGAGCTCCGGGTTTCTGGAGAGCCTGTCGGGGTTTGCGCAGAACTGGTCTGCCCAGGCCGTGATCTCCTCGTCGGTGACTTCAATATCCACGTCCCGGGACAATATTTCGTTTATGTAGTCTGCCATTTCGTCCACAGAGGCAAAGCCGCACATTTTGACAACAGGCTCGACGATGCTCTGATCCTTGAAGCCGCGGAGCCATTCGCCAAGTGTGATGGAGCAGGACAGGCCGTGGTTTACGCCCTTGTGGTGAGACAGGGGATAGCCAAGCCCGTGAGGCAGGCAGGTGCCGGCTTGCATAAAGGCCTGACCCATAATATTTGAGATGAGCAGCATGGTCTCGTAATCCTCGTCGGTCAACTTGTCGCTTATCAGACGATCCTTGTACTGGGCGAACATGTCCATGCCTATGGCGGCGATGGCGCGGTTGAGAGGATTGCTCTTCACGTTTATATAGGTCTCGACACCGTGGGCGAGTGCGTCCATTGCGCCTGTGTGGATGAGGAAGCTGGGGGATTCCTTGACATAACGTGCGTCCAGAAAGGCGACAGTGCAGTAAAGCTTATGCCTTGCGGTGTCCTTGTTGTCCATATCGCAGCGGGTGAGGACTGCGCCGCCTGTCACCTCAGAGCCGGTTCCGGCTGTGGTGGGAATGCCGACGAGCGGGAGCTCAAGCTCCTGATACAGGTGCTCATAGAAGGCGGGGCCTGAGAACAGGGCTTCGTAGACATCGACATCTTCCGGCTGCGTCAGCAAAAAGCCAACGGTTTTTGCAGCATCAATTGCAGAGCCGCCGCCGATGCCGAACATGAAGTCCGGCTTGAACTTGCGGGCAATATTCGTTATGGCGACGCAGGTCTCAACAGAGGGATTGTCCTCGACCTGATCGTTGACGAGATACTCGATGTCCAGCTCGTCGAGGATCTCTTTCACATCTTCCAGAGCATAGTTGCGGCAGCCGTCCAGGAATTCATCTGTCAGGATGAAGGCCCTTTTGCCGAAGGTGGCTATGAGCTTCTTGTTTTCTTTTACGACGTTGTTGCCAAAATACATGGCTGTGGCTACGTAGTGCCTGAATGATTTCATTTCTATCGCCTTCCTTTAATAGATTCAATTTGCCCTTCAGATCTGCCGCTTGTGATCCTGCGCTCGTCTGAATCCGGCATTGTTCAAAAATTATCTATCTATAGAATAGCCCAGACATATAGAAATGTGAAATCCCAAAAATTCATAAGCTTAAAAAGAAAAGTTCATGGACAAAAAAATGTGTGCAAAAAGAAAGTCCTGCAACCATTTGGTTGCAGGACTTTGCTATGTTGTCCTCAGCTTATGATAAGAAAAACAAAAAAACATGTAGAGGTTTAAAACCTCTACATGTTTCCTGGTCGGAGTGGCGAGAGTCGAACTCGC
>CAZHUG010000053.1:0-15032 GCA_964535405.1 uncultured Oscillospiraceae bacterium
AGGTACATCATAACCGTCGGAATATCGTCAAGCTGGAAAAGCACCCAGCCTACGATTACTATAAAAAGAGTGTAGATGTGTTGCAAAATCGCCGGGCACTTGTCCAGCGTGCGGAGCAAAAATATTTTCTCTATTATGAGGAAGAAAGCGTAATACACGCCCCAAAGCATGAAGGTCCAGTTTGCTCCGTGCCAGATTCCGGTAAGCGCCCACACAACCAGTATATTTACAAGTTGGCGGCCAAGACCATGTCGGTTGCCACCCAGGGGAATGTAAACATAGTCGCGGAACCATGTGCCGAGCGAAATGTGCCAGCGCCGCCAAAACTCAGTGATGCTTTTAGAGATATATGGATAATCAAAGTTTTCCTTGAACTCAAAGCCGATCATTCTTCCAAGACCGACAGCCATGTCAGAATAACCGGAGAAATCAAAGTAAATTTGCAGCGAAAACGCTATAATCCCTATCCACGAGCCGAGCATAGTGAGGCCCGAGGCCGGAGTCGCGGCGTACATATCCCAGAGCATGCCGACGTTATTGGCAATAAGCACTTTTTTGCCTAAGCCTATGATGAATCTCTCAACGCCGGAGGCAAATTGCGCAATGCTGTTTGCGCGAAAATCCAGCTGATCCGCGACGTCCTTGTATCGGACAATGGGTCCTGCGATGAGCTGCGGGAACAGTGCGACGAAGGTGCCAAAGCTAACATAGTTTTTCTGCACATCAGCATCACCGCGATATACATCGATCGGATAACTCATCGTCTGGAAGGTGTAGAAGGAGATACCTATCGGCAGGGTCAGCCCCAAGGGTTTTATGTTTATAAACGGAATCATGCTCAGCGTTTCAGCAATAAGGTCGTAATATTTAAAGAATCCGAGCAGTGCCAGGTTAATTACGACGTTAATTATCAAAACAAGCTTTGCTTTGCGTCTATTATCGCGGAATCTATCGATCAATATGCCGTTTATGAAGTTCACAGTTATCGAGAACATCATCAAAAGGATATAGACAGGCTCACCCCATCCATAGAAGACGAGGTTCGCGACAAACAGAACCGGGTTTCTCCACTTCACCGGCGATAGATAATAAATAGCCAGTACAACCGGCAAATAGTAGAACATGACTAGTATGCTGGAAAAGACCATATCCGGGCATCCTCCGTTATTTACCCCTGCACTAAGGCAGGGGCATAATTATGTGTTACTCGAAAAGTGCGTAGAAGCAAGATGCAATGTCCGCTGAGTTGGTGTGAGAAATCAGCATAATATAATTGCCTGACTGGCATATCTGGGCATTTTCCCACATCTGTATTGATGCAGGATACCATGCGCCACCGTCAACTTGCATCTTTTTTCTTGCTTCGAAAATGGTCTTAATAGTCTCCACATCATCCGCGCTCTCGCATTCAATCAGGACGATCTCATGCGCGGCTGCAGTTATCATTGAAAGCTTGCCTATAAACTGCTTTGTGGTAATATCGCCCAGTCCGGGATAAAAGGCGTCCATAAGCTCAGTGTCCATGTCTCCCATGTTATTGAGAGTATAGGTCTCATCCATAGCGGTAAAAAACGCTGCCAAATCGACTGTGTCTGTCCCTGTGGGAGGATCAGTCGGGGTGGGCGAGGGAGTCGGAGTCGGGCTTGGCTTTGGTGTGGGAGTCGGAGTCGGTGCTGGTGTCGGCTCCGGTGTAGTGGTAGGATCAGGGGAGGGGGTAGGTGATGGTGTCTCCTTGGGGGGATCAGTTATGGTTATATCACCGATATCTCCACTTGATTGGGGCGTTTCATTCGGATTTTCTTGATTACCACAAGCGGCAAGCGCGAACAGCATGCATGCTGCCAATAGCAGGGCGGCGGTTTTCTTTAGTTTCATTTTAATCTTTCTCCTTTGAGGCTTTTTTCATACCTCTGGACGAATATAACAGAAAAATGTTCTTGCTTTTCACACATATTATAATTAATTAGTCAGAATTATCATTTTTCTCGTCCCGATTTGGCAAAAATGTGCCTAGCGGGTTCGCCAATGCTGCCGTTCTAAGCTCAGTATTGTCAACATGTGTATAGATCTGGGTGGTGTTGAGATGATCATGACCGAGAACCTCTTGCAGAGTTCTCACATCCACGCCACTTTTAAGCATTAAAGTTGCTGCTGTGTGCCGAAGTTTATGTGCGGAGTATTTTTTTGCGTCCAGTCCGGCCTTTAGCAGGGTCTTTTTTACCATCGCATGGACTGTCTCGCGGCTTATGCGTTGGCGGCGATTTGAAACAAATAGCGCAAAGGTTCCGTGTATAGCCATCGCCCTGCGAATGGGCAGATAATCCTCAATCGCCTGAACACAAGCATCGTTCAGATACACGATTCTTTCTTTGTTGCCCTTGCCGAGTACCCTTATGTTGTCGTCACGAATATCCGATATGTTCAGGTTTACGATCTCTGATATCCGCAGTCCGCAATTGAGGAAAATACATAAAATGCAGTAATCACGCTCACGGTTAGGCCCGTCCGCAGCCATAAGCAGCCGCTGCGCCTCGTCAAGCGTGAGATAGCGGGGGAGGGTCTTGGCAGCCTTGGGTGAGTCAAGATCGGCGACCGGGTTAGTTTCAAGTTGCTTGGTTTTTACAGTCAGGTATTTGTAGAAACTGCGTATTGTCGCAATTTTTCTGGCTCGAGTCGAGGCCATCAAGCCATACTGCGGGTTACGGCTGTGCTCATTTTTCACCCGATCTCGAGACAAAAAGCTGAGATACTCGTAAACTTCACTCAAGGTCACAGAGCCTACGAAATTAAGGTCGATATCCATGATGCTTATCTCATCAAATTTGGAGCTGCGCGGCACAAGATTTCTGTTTAACTTCAAAAAACGAAAAAAAGTTCTTAAATCCAAAAAATACTCATCAACTGTGGCCTTTGAATGACCCCTGATAGTCTCGTGATAGATGAGAAAATTTCGGAGTAGCTCTGGAGATTCACTCCGATAATCCAATTATGTTTCCTCCAATTTCAGCTATGCCTTTAAATTTCGTCGATAGGGAATATCTCTCGTCAATCCTTCGGCAATTATTTTATCTTATTGTAAGGGAAGAACAGCAACTTGTCCATCGGCAAATTGATTAATAATTAAACAAAATAAAGATTTTGTTTAATTTAGGGGAGTGTCAAGCACGTTCAACTAGCGGAATTGCAGAGCCTATATCGAATATGGGCATTTCTGTCAGAAACACAGGCTCAATCTCATGTGCGCTCAAAAAGTCCAGTATTTTCGAGCTGTCCGGGTGCTTGTCCAAAACTCCCGTGAACGCGAGCAGTTTATTTGATATCTTAAAGCTCGCCCCGCCAATGAACCCATAATCAAAGCCTCCCAGTTCCACGAAGCCTTCCTTTATAAGCAGCGCTTCAATTCCACACAGAGCCGCGGATTTTGAGATTCCGGCGTCTGCGGTAATAATTGCTTTATCATTTAACAGGCACACGCTGCATTTTGAATACCCTTGATTTACGTTTATTCGTTGGAATTCTCCTGCGATTGCCGGATCAGAGTGTTTCAAGTTGTGTATCAGGCAATTCCCGACAATGCAGGCGTTAAGCGATATGTCACCAGGATAAACAGCAAGTTGTTTATTAACAGCCTTAATTGCTGTGAATCCCCTATTTGACAATAAATTAACAATCGCGTCTCCTGCTGCGACCAGCTTATCTCTGCCGAGATGTAAAACCGATAAATCCGCGTGACCGGCAAGTCGCTCGTCAACACTCGGGTTATCAGGAAGCCAAACTACCTCTATGCCGAGCCCTTCGAGAGGTTCCGACAGTCTGTCACGGTACCTCCTCCCTATCGCCAGAAGCCGCACCTTCCCTTGCGGGAGATGGGGCGTTTCTATATATTTCATGTTCTTCAAGACAGTGCCTCCGCAAGCGCCTCGCGTATATTTTTAACCTTGATAAGTTTAAGTCCTGCCGGGGCCTGCGTGTCGTCGCGTATATGGGACGGTATAATACAGCGTGAAAAGCCGAGTCTGGCAATCTCGGACAAGCGGTGATTGAGCTCCGTGACAGATCTAATTTCTCCCGACAAGCCAACCTCGCCGACAGCCGCGAGGTCAGAGCCGATCGGCAGATCGCGGAAACTTGACGCCACAGCCAGCAGAGTTGCGAGGTCTGCTGCAGGCTCGTCCAGCTGCAGGCCGCCCACGACGTTTATATATGCATCGCAACCCGAAACACTCATGCCGCCGCGCTTTTCTAAAACTGCCAGCAGCAGCATTGCGCGATTATAATCAATTCCGTTGGAGTTGCGTCTTGACGCTGCATAGCCAGACTGTGAAACAAGCGCTTGAATCTCGGCCAAAATGGGCCTTGAACCCTCCATAACGCAGGTGACGCAGGTCCCCGGAGTGTTTAGCGGCCGGCCGGAAAGCATCGTCTCAGAGGGGTTCGGAACCTCACGAAGGCCAACATCGCCCATCTCAAAAACACCGATCTCGTTTGTTGAGCCAAAGCGGTTTTTCGCAGCTCTGAGAATGCGGTAGCTCATGCTCTGGTCGCCTTCAAAATAGAGGACACAGTCAACCATATGCTCAAGCACCTTAGGCCCTGCAATGCTGCCTTCCTTATTTATATGGCCAACCACAAATGCCGTAAAGCCTGAGGTTTTGGCAAGGCGCATAATTGTCATAGTGCACTCGCGAACCTGGCTGACGCTGCCGGGCGCGGCTGAGACTTCAGAGTCAAACATGGTCTGGATAGAGTCAATTATGACTACGGTAGGCTCAAGCTCGTCAATATTCGTTACTATTTCGTCTTTATCCGTCTCCGCAAGGACGTAGATTTCGCCCGAGTCAACGCCGAGGCGCTGCGCGCGCATCTTGAGCTGGCGTCGGCTTTCCTCACCCGTCACATACAGCACGCGCTCATTTTTCCCTACAAGACCACAAAGCTGCAAAAGCAGCGTTGATTTGCCGACACCTGGAGCACCGCCGACGAGAACAATAGAGCCGCGCACGGCTCCGCCGCCCAGAACACGGTTTAGCTCGCCCAGTCCCGTTGAAAACCTTATCTCCTCCTGCGTATTAAGCTCGGACAAAAGCGTCGGCTTAGAGCGCAGTCTCTGTGAGCTTAGCGGAACCGATTTTGTCTTTTTAACAGCCGGAGCCTCGGTCATTGTATTCCAAGCGTTGCAGGCCGGACATTGTCCGGCCCACTTTGCTGTTTCATTTCCACAGTCGGTACAATAAAATATTGTTTTTTGTTTCATGTCACCATTCCGTCAGACTGTACCTGATATTGCAGGTAGGAACCCAGCAGTACAGTCGCGATTTTCATCTGATATGTACTTGAGCTTAGCAGAGCGGCCTCTGCTAAGTTTGAAAGGAAGCCGCACTCTACCAGAACGGCAGTGCATTTCACACTGCGCATGAGATAAATTGTATCAGAGATAGGCGATGCAACCCTCCGATTACCGGGGCAAAGCCCCGCGCTCATATTTTCATGCATAAGCTCGCCGAGAATCTGGCTTCCGTCTGTGGCGCCGTACAGCACCTGACAGCCATTTGGACGCGAATCCGGGAATGAATTTTGATGCACACTGATCAAAATCGCGTTAGGATACAAATTTATGAGCTCAATTCTTGCCTTTTGATCTGCTCGTTTGCGCTGAGCAATAGTAACAGCTTCCTCCGGATAATCTATCTGCTGGCTTGAGCGCGTCATGACCGTCTCCACACCAAACAGCTTTGCGATTGCCTCCAGACGCTTTGAAATTTCCAGATTTACAGCACTCTCCACCAAACCGTTTGCCGAGGTCGTGCCGCCGTCCTCGCCGCCGTGTCCGGCGTCGATTATCAAAACCTGACGCTCGCTTGCCATGGTGGGCACATAAGCCTCTACCTCTTCTTCAGGATATTTCAGCATGAGACTCACTGCAATAAGAATGAGCGCCAATATAATAGGAACGCAGTCCCTAAATCTAATAACCAAACAATCACCCCCCTCACGCAATACTATGCGGGACGGGCAATTTTGATTAGTCGGCCAGGAACTTTTCCAGGCGATCCAGACCTTCTTTTATATTTTCCATGGAAGTGGCATAGGTCCAGCGTACAAAATTCTTTATTCCGAAGCCGGAGCAAGGCACAACGGCCACAAGTCCGCTCTCCAAAAACGCGACGGCAAAATCATCGTCGTTATTTATAAGCTTGCCTCCCAGCGTTCTTCCAACGAGCTTTTCGATATTCATCATAACATAAAATGCTCCGTTGGGCGTGATACAGCTGACACCCTCGATTCGATTCAGCCGCCCAACGAGATAGTTCCGACGCTCCTCAAAGACCTCACGCATATCCTCAATCGTGTCCTGCTGGGAGCTCAGTGCTTCGGCTGCCGCCCATTGGCTTACCGTTGACGGAGCACCAGTTGAATGGCTCAGGAAATTGGACATGACCTTGGCAATCTCGGCGTTTGCGGCAGCGTATCCAATTCTCCAGCCTGTCATGGCATAAGACTTTGAGACACCGTTTATGAGCACAGTGCGTTCCTTTACATCCTCACCCAGGGACGCAACACTGCAAAACTTAAGCCCGTCATAGATAAGCTTGTAGTAAATTTCGTCCGCTATTATATAAAGGTCGTGCTTGACGCAGACATCCACTATTGCCTGAAGCTCTTCACGGCTGTAGAGCATTCCTGTCGGATTGGACGGGTTATTGAGCATCAAAAGCTTTGTTTTATGACTTATTGCGGCCTCGACCTGAGCCGCGCTTATCTTAAACTGCTGTGATTCCGTTGCCTGCACGGCGATCGGAACACCGCCGACCATGCTCACCATCTCGCTATAGCTGACCCAGTATGGCGCCGCAATAATGACCTCTTCACCGGGATCAACCAGTGTGGCAAGCGCAACATAAACATTATGCTTGGCGCCGCTGGCAACCACAATCTGCGTATAGTCGTAGTCGAGGCCGCAGTCCGCCTTCAGACGTGCTGCTGCGGCCTTCCGGAGTTCAACAATGCCGGGCGTGGGAGTATACTTGGTTTTCCCCTCATTTATGGCGGCAATGCCTGCGCTGCAGATATTCTCCGGAGTCGCAAAATCCGGCTCGCCGGCGCCGAAGCCGATCACATCAAGTCCATCGGCCTTCATCTGCTTTGCAAGCGCGTCTACAGCAAGCGTAGTTGATGGATTAATCCGATTTGCAATCTTCGCTATATCTTTCATCTCGTTACCTTCCCTGACTGTTAGTTATAGTAGTATTATATCGTTCACTGTGGCCCTTTGCAACAAATAAAATTAGAAAGGAAGCAAGCTTGAAACAGAAGGCTCAATGTGATAAAATTGTTCGGTTATCAATATCAATCAGGAGGTGCCGCATGCCGCAATCAGTGCTAATTGTTGATGACGAGGTTGAGATTGCCGATCTGGTGGAACTTTACCTTAAAAGTGAGGGTTACACCGTATACAAATTCTACAACGCACTCGACGCTCTGAACTGTGTGAAGAGCACCGAGCTTGATTTAGCTATACTTGATGTCATGCTCCCGGATATGGACGGCTTTACACTCTGTGCCAAAATACGTGAAGCGCATTTCTGGCCGATCATAATGTTGACGGCTAAGGTTGAGGATATTGATAAGATCATGGGTCTCTCCATTGGCGCAGATGACTATATCACAAAACCCTTCAATCCGCTTGAGCTTCTGGCCCGGGTTAAGACGCAGCTGCGACGATATACCCGCTACAACAATTCGGATGCCCAGATCTCGGCGCCGGAGAAGGAACACTTTATCCGCGGTCTCGTCATAAACCGCAGCACGCACAAATGTGAGCTGAATAAAAAATCGCTTCAGCTTACCCCGATTGAGTTTTCTATTCTCTGGTATCTCTGCGAGAATCAGGGACGTGTGGTATCGTCAGAGGAACTTTTTGAGGCGGTGTGGGGCGAGAAATTTCTCGATAACAACAACACGGTCATGGCACACATAGGAAGACTGCGCGATAAAATGGGCGAACCGCCGCGTAAACCACGTTTTATTAAGACAGTCTGGGGAGTGGGGTATCAGATTGAGCAATAAAAATCATCCTCAATTTGAAAATTTTCGTCGCGGGCTGACTCTTCGCGTGCTTACACGCTTTCTTGTCACAGCCGCGCTATATACAGCTGCAATTTTTCTTCTGATGCTTCTCGGAGTCTTTATATCTGAGTCAATCATCTGGAAGGGTGACGAGTATTTATATATTTTGCTCCACAGTGTGAAGCAAAACCTGTCGGTATGTATGCTCGTTGTACTGGGCGTAGGCTATCTTGTTATCTTCGTCATATATTGGGGCAAGACGCTGGGTTACCTTGAGACCATTGTGGCAGCGACAGAGCAGATATATAAATCCGATGATGAGATAATAGTCCTTCCCGCTGCCCTGCGTGAGCTTGAGGGGCAGATGAATCAGATTAAGCGTGATATGCTTTCAAGCCGTCACGCTGCCAGTGAGGCAGAAAAGCGCAAAAACGATCTTGTCGTTTATCTCGCTCACGATTTGAAAACTCCATTGACATCCGTCATAGGATACCTGACGCTTCTTCACGATGAGGACAAGATATCCCCGGAACTGCAGGCAAAATACCTGGGCATCGCGCTGGACAAGGCAGAGCGGCTTGAGGACCTCATAAATGAGTTTTTTGATATAACGCGCTTCAGTCTCACGACCATGTCGCTGACATTCCAGACAGTAAACCTCAGGCGCATGCTCGAGCAGTTGGTCGACGAATTTGCGCCCATGCTCAGCGAAAAATCGCTAAGCTGCAAGCTTTCCGCGCCACCCGACCAGATGCTGGTCTGCGACCCGGAAAAGCTCGAACGCGTATTCGATAATCTTCTGCGCAACGCAATTAACTACAGCTATGAGGGCGAAGAAATTGTTGTATTGCTAAACCAATGTGCCGAGCATGTGGAGCTGAGCTTTATAAATCACGGCGCGACGATCCCGCAGCCTATGCTTGAGAAGATATTTGAGCAGTTTTACAGGCTGGACTCCGCGCGCACCAGCAAAACAGGCGGAGCCGGACTCGGTCTTGCAATCGCTAAGGAAATTGTCGGACTGCACGGCGGAGTGATCAGCGCGAGCAGCAAAAACGAGATAATTGAGTTTTTTGTGAGCCTGCCACTGCATTCCTAGAAAAAATTTAAGAATAATTTATATAAAATGTAATATGCAACAACCATTTTCTTGATAGGATTGTCCTGTCGGTGCAAGGCTCGCTATTACATATCACGGAGGATTAATATGAATAAGAAATGTATCGCTGTTATATTTGGCGGCTGCTCACCGGAGTACTCAGTATCTCTTGAGTCGGCATCCGCGGTAATTAAGCACATTGACACCGAAAAATATGAGCTTGTCATGCTCGGCATCACCAAGGGCGGGGAGTGGTTTCGCTATACCGGTGACATTGACAGGATCATTAACGATACATGGCAGGCCGACCGAAGCGTCTGCGTCCCTGCCGTTATATCTCCTGACCGCGGTCTGCACGGCATACTGGAATTTCGTATGGCTGGAGTGCGCACCACGACTCTGGACGCTGTTTTCCCCGTTTTGCACGGCAAGCACGGCGAAGACGGAACGCTTCAGGGGCTTTGTGAGCTTGCAGGTCTGCCGATCATCGGCTGCGGAACACTCTCCTCTTCGCTCTGCATGGATAAGGACAGAGCGCACCGGGTAGCATCTCTGGGCGGCGTTGAGGTCCCCAAGGCCGTTGTCGTCACTCGTGCCGGAACTGAGGCTGAACTGACACAGGCCGTGGATGGTCTCACCTTTCCGCTGTTTGTGAAACCGGTTCGGGCGGGCTCTTCTTTCGGGGTCACCCGCGTAAAGCACCCCTCAGGACTTCGTAATGCCGTAAAGCTCGCTCTGCGCTTCGACAGAGAGGTCATAATCGAGGACGCTATTTCCGGATTTGAGGTCGGCTGCGCTGTGATGGGCAACGACGAGCTCACCGTCGGCCGTGTGGATGAAATTGAAATTCAGGGCGACCTGTTTGATTTTGAGGAGAAGTACACCCTCAAAACCTCCAAAATACATATGCCTGCCAGAATTGACAAAGAGACCGAGCTCCGAATTCAAGAAACTGCCGGGCGCATCTATCGCGCACTGGGTTGCCGCGGCTTTGCGCGCGTGGACATGTTTCTGACTCCTGAGGGACGCATAGTATTCAACGAGGTCAACACCATACCCGGGTTTACCTCCCACAGCCGCTATCCCAACATGATGAACGGAATCGGTATTGGCTTCGGCGAACTTGTTGACAGGCTCATCGAGCTGGGGCTTGAGCAATGACCGCGTCGACAGACACCGGAATCCTCATTTTAGTCAACTCACAGCATCCAATCAGTGGAGGATCACGGCATGATTGAGAAGAAAACCCTTGCAGGCATAGACCGGTTCAGGCTTGTTGCGGCTTTGCTTGTCGTCGCCATACACACCTCCCCCCTCACCTCTTACACTGTGATTGGAGATTTTGTGCTGACTCGTATAATTGGACGAGTTGCCGTGCCGTTTTTCTTCATGACCACCGGATATTTCGCCCTTTCTCAGCCGGAGCGGGTTCGTGGCTTGCTGCTGAAAACTTCCCGCCTGTACCTGATCTGCATGGCGCTGTATCTGCCGGTCAATGTATATGCCGGGCATATGAACGGACTGACCGTGTCAGATCTGATAATAAGCCTGCTGTTTGAGGGCACCTTTTACCATCTCTGGTACCTGCCTGCCGCCATAATCGGAATTTGCATAGTCGCTCCATTCATCAAGCGGAACAAGAGCGGTCTGTGCGCTGTTGTCGTGAGCCTGTTGTACCTTGTCGGGCTTCTTGGTGACAGCTATTACGGTCTTGTGGAGCGAGTTGCTGCACTGCAGGCAGTTTTTGCTCCGCTTCTTCGCGTAATGGGCGGATACACGCGCAATGGAATATTTTTAGCGCCGATGTATCTGTATCTTGGATATGCGCTGACAAAGAAGCCCGCAGGGCGTTCTGTCGCGGTTTTAGGATTTGTTATATCGCTCGCTGTCATGATATTCGAGGGCCTCATGCTGAGGAGGCTGAGATTCCAGCTGCATGACAGCATGTATATTTTCCTGCCTTTTGTAATGTATTTTACATTCTCCCTTTTGCTCGCATTTCCGGGCAAAACAGGGCGCTCATTATCGAACTTTGCAATGCTTATATACGTGCTGCACCCCATAATGATCATCTTAATCCGCGGCGGGGCCAGATTCCTGGGTCTGTGGGAAATATTTGTTGAAAACAGCCTGGTGCATTATCTGGCAGTGTGTGCCTCCAGCGCCGCTGCTTCCGCAGTGCTCTGTATAATCTGGCAGAAGATTCGTCCCATGTCCGCTAGCGCAAAGGGGCGAGCCTGGCTTGAGTGCGACACTAAGGCTCTGCTGCACAACGCGCAGGTGCTGTCTGATATCCTCCCGGAGGGCTGCGAGCTGATGGCTGTTATAAAGGCGGACGCCTATGGTCACGGAGCGGATGACGCCGGCAGAATTCTCAGCGCTGCGGGCATACACTGCTACGCCGTTGCCACTGTTAGCGAGGCGGTCGAGCTGCGCAAGCATGGTCTAAAAGGCACCATTCTCATACTTGGCTACACCGCCCCGCAAGATTTCAGGCTTTTGACGCGTTACAGACTTACGCAGACAGTTCTTGATCACTTTTATGCCCAGCAATTATCTGCTGTGCGAGGCAGAGTTCAAGTGCATATAAAGGTCGATACCGGAATGCACAGGCTCGGCGAGGACTGGCAGCATATAGAAGATATTGCAGGCATATTTTCACTGCCTCAGCTTGAGGTGACCGGCATATACACGCATCTGTCTGTGTCGGACAGCAATGACGCTGACGACAAGGAATATACGAAGCAGCAGCTCAATCACTACTTTGAAATTATCAGCAGTCTGCGCCAAATGGGGATCAATCCGGCTGCGACGCATGTGCACAGCAGCTATGGAATAATTAACTATCCGGATGTTGAATGTAAATTTGCCAGAGTGGGCATCGCCCTCTATGGCGTTAAAAGCTCAGCTGATGACCAGCCAAATTTCTGGCCGGACGTTCATCCGGTTCTCTCATTGCGTGCGCGGGTCGCACAAGTTCGCACAGCGCATGCAGGCGATACCATTGGCTACGGACGTGACTTTGAGGCACACGAGGATGTGTCGCTTGCCATCATCGCTATCGGTTACTGTGACGGCATTCCGCGCGCACTGTCAGACGGCGTGGGTTGCGTGCTCATTAACGGCAAACGCGCCCCAATCGTCGGGCGTGTGTGTATGGATCAGCTGACTGTCAACGTAAGCGGCCTGGGAGAGGTCAGGCGGGGCGATATCGCAACCCTCGTCGGTAGGGACGGCGAGAGTGAGATCCGATGTGAGGAGCTTGCAGGAGGCTGTGACACGCTCACAAACGAGATACTTAGCAGAATTGGAAAGAGGCTTCCTAAACTTTGGTATAATAGATAATATAAAAAGGTTGCAGTCCGTATATGGACTGCAACCTTTTTAAAGTATTATGCAAATAAGTCCGCCGCTGCCCTCGTTGACAATGCGCTGCATTGTGTTGCGCAGCTTGCTCTGCACATTTGGCGGCATGCGGTTCACCTTGGCGTCAAGTCCCTCCTCAGCTATATCATAGAGCGATTTGCCGAAGATATTTGACTCCCAGATTTTGCTTACATCGCCATCGAAGCCCTGCAGCAGGAAGCCCATAATCTCTTCCGAGGCCTGCTCCCCGCCCAGCGCCGGTGAGACCTCCGTTTCGATATTGGTCATCATCATGTGTATCGCCGGCGCGCTGGCTTTGAGCTTCACGCCATAGCGTCCGCCCTGCCGGACTATCTGCGGCTCCTCAAGCTTGAGCTGATCGGCTCTCGGTCTGACGATTCCATAGCCCTTCTCGCGGACATCATTGAGCGCCTCGCTTATGTAATCATAGTCGGCCTTGATTGTGTGCATATGTGTAAGAAGCGTCATGAGATCGCCATCATCCTTGATGTCAAAGCCGGACTGCTCGCTTATCGTCTTATAGTACAGACAGCGCGGAAGTTCAAGGCGCGCGGAAACTATTCCCGTTCCCATTTCGACTCTGGACACCTCAGCTCCGCACACATCCTCGCGCGCGGAAAGAGCGTCCATGACACCGTAGGCATCCCTGACGCGGCCCATCTCCTGCACAGCCTCAGTGATACCGGCAATAATGTCGGTCTTGAGGGGTGTGTCCAGCGGCAGCGCATCAAGCCAGGGCGGAAGATCTATTCCAAGCTGACTTATCGGGAACTCGTATAGCGCGGCGCGCAGAACCTCATCTATGTCCTCTGCCTTAAGCTCAACACAGTTAACACACAGGCAGGCAACACAATACTTGGCTTCCAGCTCCGCCTTCAGCTCCAGAGCTTCTGCACCCCTCGGATTTGCACAGTTTAGCACAAGTACGAAGGGTTTGCCTATTGCCTTGAGTTCGGAAATCACGCGCTCTTCTGCCTCAATATAGTTTTCTCTGGGTATGTCGCAGATAGTGCCGTCGGTTGTCATCACTATGGCTATCGTTGAATGCTCGGTGACAACCCTGCGAGTGCCCTCCTCGGCCGCCTGACTCATGCAGACCTCATGCTCGAACCACGGCGTTGTGACCATGCGTTCGACGCCCTCTTCAAACTGTCCTGAGGCACCGGGAACCATATAGCCCACGCAGTCAACCAGGCGCACAGAGAACTTCACGCTGCCCTCAAGCTCAATTGAAACTGCGTCCTCAGGAACAAACTTCGGCTCAGCTGTCATGATGGTCCGGCCTGAACCGGACTGCGGCAGCTCATCCTTAGCACGCTCTCTTGCATACACATCCTCAATGTTGGGGATAACCAGCGTCTCCATGAAGCGTTTTATGAAGGTTGATTTCCCCGTTCGCACCGGGCCTACAAGCCCCAGATAGATGTCTCCACCTGTGCGAGTTGCAATATCCTGATATATAGAAGTATTTGTCATGTTCTGCCCTCTTTCCCGTGAACTCTTGCTAAAAGATATGTTGGGTTGGACAAAAATATACCCATGCGAGGACAAAGTCCTTACATGAGTATATTATTTTATGCTTCGGGCAGAACAACCTCGACTTTAAACAGGTCTCCGTCAGTGCTGATGTGGAACTGTCCGCTTTGAAGCTCCACCAGACTCTTTGCAATATTGAGCCCCAGGCCGCTTCCTTCTGTATTGCGCGAGGCATCGCCGCGTATGAAGCGTTCCATAAGCTCATCCGCGTTGACATTGAGCGCGGCGTTTGAAATATTCTTTACTGATATAACTACCAGCTTGCCCAGCTTCTTTATGTCTACATAGACCCGCGTGCCTGCCATGCCGTATTTGCAAACATTGCTTATCAGGTTATCCATCACGCGCCACAGCAGTCTGCCGTCAGCCATGACCGAGAGAGGCGTCTCCGGCCCGTTTACGATGACTGAGAGCCTGCTTGCTTCCAGACGTGTGGCGTATTCCGCCATCGACTGATTTATTATCTCCACGGTGTTCGTCGGCACAAGGTTTACAGACATATTGCCTGTGGATGCCTTTGATGCCTCGACTAGATCCTCAATGAGCTTTTTGAGTCTGTGAGATTGACGGTCGAGAACCGCCAGGTATTCCTCCTGCTGCTCCTGAGTGTGCTCTTTTTGTAGAAAATCAACATAGTTTATTATCGAGGTTAGCGGTGTTTTTATATCGTGAGAGACATTTGTGATAAGCTCTGTTTTGAGTCGCTCCGACTTCATACGCTGTTCAACTGCCTTCGCCATGCCGTCACCGATGCTGTTGAGATTATTGCCGTGACTCTTAAACTCCCAAAACATCTTAGAAGTGTCAATCTTGTACTCAAAATCACCTGACGCAAGCTCATGGGCTGCTTTCTTAAGGCGCTTCATCTGCAGTGCACCAAAACATGAGCCAAGGAATATAAAAGCCATTATTAAGAAGTAGATAAAAACCTGAAGTCCACTTC
>CAZHUG010000054.1:0-15029 GCA_964535405.1 uncultured Oscillospiraceae bacterium
ATAACAGAGTCAAAGGAGAGGTGATGCTCATGCCATATAAGTATTACGGCGGCGTGCACCCAGATTATGCAAAGACCGCCAACAAATCCCCGGTGCGGCCAATCGCACCGCCAAAGGAAGTAGTTCTTCCTATGATCCAGCAGATCGGCGCGCCTAACCAGCCCGTGGTCAAGGTTGGCGATGAGGTGAAGATGGGACAGCTCATTGGATACAATGATGCACCTGTTTCTGCACCGATACATGCCAGTGTTTCAGGCAAGGTAATTGCTGTTGAGCCACGTCGTCATATGCTGGGAGACATGATTATGTCCGTGGTAATCGAAAACGATTTCCAGGACACCCCAAGCGGAGATATGCAGCCGCTGACCCCGGAGCAGCTCAAGGACCCGGATGCCATTATCGCGCGCATACGCGAGGCAGGCGTCGTCGGCATGGGCGGCGCGATGTTCCCCACGGCATTTAAAATCGCGGGCGCGCGCGGAAAAGTAGACACCGTGGTAATCAACGGCGCAGAGTGCGAACCGTATCTCTGCGGCGACCACCGCACCATGCTTGAGCATCCTGAGGAGCTCATGAAGGGTGTGGAGCTTATCCGTCTCGCGCACGAACTGGACAAAATCTACTATGGAATAGAGAAAAACAAGCAGGACGCTATTGACCTGCTTAATTCCATGAACCCGGCACAATACGGCATTGAAATTGTGCCCGAGGAAGTCAAATATCCCCAGGGCGCAGAAAAAATGCAGGTCAAGGCCAACACAAATCGTGAAGTCAAGCCCGGTGGCATTCCTTCAGGCGTCGGCTGCAACGTCGTGTCCACGTACACAGCGTATTGCATCTATCGCGCCTGCTACGAGGGCATCCCCCTGATTGAGCGTGTGGTCACCGTCGGTGGCGACTGCTTCAAGGAAGCTTCAAATCTCATGGTTCGCTTCGGAACACCGCTGGCACATATTTTTGACGAAGCCGGTGGTTTTATCGAGGAGCCTGAGCGTATTTGCATGGGTGGCCCCATGATGGGAATCTGTGTTGCGGACATAAACTCCGGCAGCGTCAAGGGCGCGGCTGGGCTGCTTGTCTTCAGCAGCAAGTACAACAAGGAAAAGGAAGATCCCGTCTGCATTCGTTGCGG
Source organism: uncultured Oscillospiraceae bacterium (assembly GCA_964535405.1). Lineage (GTDB taxonomy): Bacteria > Bacillota > Clostridia > Oscillospirales > Oscillospiraceae > Scatomorpha. Next base: position 1,133 of record CAZHUG010000054.1, read on the forward strand.
CAACTGCATCTCGCATTGCCCGATGAAGCTTGAGCCTATGTACATGTACATGTACGTGCAGAAGGGCGATCTCAAGAAAATGGAGCAGTATCATGTCATGGACTGTTTTGAGTGCGGCTCCTGCTCATATGGCTGCCCCGGCCGTCTGCCGCTCACGCATACCTTCAAGCTGGGCAAGGCCATGTTAAACGCACATAAGGCCGAGGAACGTGCGAAGGCTGAGGCTGCAAAGGCCAATGCCGTTGCCGAGGCAGAGAAACAGACTGTCGCTGCAGGAGAGGGGGGCAAGGCGTAATGGAAGAAAAGAGACTGTTTAAAGTAACGTCTAACCCCATAGTGAGAATAAACCGCGGCACGACCAACATCATGCTTGATGTTATCATTGCACTGGTTCCCGCTCTGGCAGTAGCTTTTTATATGTTCGGAGCCAATGTGCTCATTCTTCTGGCCAGTTCCGTCATATCCTGCGTTTTCTTCGAGTGGGCTTATCGCAAACTCATGAAGAAGCCCCAGGTGGTAGGCGACCTGTCCGCAGTTGTCACCGGTATTCTGATAACCTGCGTGGTTCCCAGCAATGCCACATGGTGGATGATGATAATCGCGGCATTTTTCGCCATAGTCGTCGTAAAGCAGCTTTATGGCGGCATAGGCAAAAACTTCTTGAACCCGGCACTTTCCGCCCGCGCCTTCCTCACCGCCGCCTATGCCGGTCAGATGACGAGCTGGGCAGTGCCGACCGTACTCAATTCTGCGGTTGACGGAGTCACAATGGCGACTCCGCTGTCCTATCTCTACACAGGCGCAGCAATGCCTGAGTTTTTCAATCTCAAGAGCCTGCTGCTCGGCGGAATCCCCGGCAGCATAGGCGAGCTGAGCGCGGTGGCGCTTCTTGTCGGTGCGGCATATCTGCTCATCCGCAAGGTTATTTCCTGGCGCATCCCCGGCGCCTATCTGGGTACTGTCGCGGTTCTTTGCCTGATCTTCGGTCACGAGGGCTACGGCAGAATTGACTGGATGCTCTTCAACCTGCTGTCTGGCGGCCTTATCCTGGCGGCCTGCTTCATGGCAACAGATTATTCCACAAGCCCCGTTACCCTGAAGGGGCAGATCGCGTTTGGTATTGGCTGCGGCGGGCTAACCGTACTCATCCGTTACTTTGGCTCATATCCTGAGGGAGCAACCTACGCAGTGCTTATCATGAACTGCTGCGCATGGTTTATCGATCAGCTCTCCAGGCCTCGTCAGTTCGGCGTCGCCGCACAGGATGTTAAAGACGCTAAGGCTGCGAAGAAGGAAGCCAAGAAGAAGGCAAAGGAGGGTGTTGTGCAATGACTGAGACGAAAAAATCCTCCAATCAGGTCGTTAAGCTGGCAGTCATCCTGTTCCTCGTGTCGGCAATTACCTCCGGTGTTCTTGGTCTGGTGAACATGCTCACTAAAGACAAGATAGCCGAGCAGAAAGCAATTGCAACTGCCAAGGCATATAACGAGGTTCTGGCCTACGACGGCGAATATGAGCCTGTCACCGGCTATGATGCCGAAGAGTTCGACACTGTCGATTCGATTTCCAAGGCCGGCGACGCCGGCTACGTGGTGGAGTTGACCTTCTCCGGTGCGCAGGGCTATATCACTGCCGCCGTGGGTGTTGACAACAGCGGCACGGTCACAGGCATATCTGTCATAAGCCATGGCGAGACCCCGAGCCTGGGCTCTCGTATAACTGAGAGCGATTTCCGCGAGATGTTCGTTGGAGCCGCTGAGGGTGTTGCGCTTTCTAAAAATGGCGGCGCAGTCGAGGCAATCACCAGCGCGACAATTTCCTCTCAGGCAATGGTCGATGCCGCCAACACCGCCATTGCGGCGGTTAAATCACTGGGTTAAGGAGGTCTATTATGAAATTAAAACAACAGTTTACGGAAGGCCTCATCACCAATAACCCGGTTTTGGTGCAGAGGATTGGCATGTGTTCCACCATGGCCATAACAACCACGCTATTTAACGGCCTCGGCATGGGCATTTCGGTGCTCATCATCCTGACCTGTTGCAACGTGGCAATTTCCGCGCTTCGCAAGATCATTCCAAACGATATCCGCCTGGCTATCTTCGTCGTGGTAATCGCCGGCTTTGTCACCATTGTGGAGCTGCTGCTGCAGGCGTTTATACCGGCGTTGTCGGCCTCGTTGGGCGTTTTTATACCACTGATCGTCGTCAACTGCATCATCATCGGCAGAGCCGAGGCGTTTTGCCAGTATGAGCCTGTGGGTCCGTCCTTCTTCGACGGAATTTTCCAGGGCATCGGCTACACCGTGGTGCTTGTGATAATGTGCATCATCCGCGAACTGCTGGGCTCCGGCAGCTTCGGCGGCGGACTGCTCGATATGTCTCAGGGCATTCTGAAGCTGACGTTTGATGGCTCCGGCTCCGGTATTCAGATTTTCCCCGCTGATTTCGGCGCGACCATACTTATCATGCCCTTCGGCGGCTTTTTGACCCTGGCGGTTCTTCTTGCTGTGATGCAGTATGCACTGCGCAAGTCCGCCCAGAAGAAGGAAAAGGCCGCAATGGCTGCCAAGGTTGAAGTAGTAAGGGGGGCGGCTGAATAATGTTTGGATCTTTAATGAGCATTTCTCTGGGAGCTATTCTGATAAATAACTTTATCTTCTCCCAGTTCCTCGGTTGCTGCCCGTTCCTGGGTTGCTCGACTAAGCTCGACACTGCAGTCGGCATGGGTGTTGCGGTCACCTTCGTCATGGGCCTCTCCTCCGCCATCTGCTACGTCGTAAACGGGTTTTTGGTTGATCTCGAGCTCGGCTACATGAGCACGCTGGCCTTTATACTGGTCATCGCGGTTCTCGTCCAGTTCGTCGAGATGTTCCTGAAGAAATCCGTACCCTCGCTGTACACCGCTCTGGGCATTTTCCTGCCCCTTATAACCACCAACTGCGCTGTCCTTGGCGTTGTGCTCCTGAACGTTCAGAACAACTACAACTTCATCGAGAGCGTTGTCTACGGCGTTACCGGCGGCCTGGGCTTCCTGGTTGCCATAGTGCTGTTCGCAAGTGTCCGCGAGAGGCTCCAGTTCGCAGAGTATCCCGAGAGCTTCGACGGCTTTCCCATTGCCCTTGTAACGGCGGGCCTGCTTGCTCTGGCCTTCATGGGCTTCTCGGGCATGAAGATAGGCTGAGGGGGACACTGATATGATGAACATACTTTACGCTGTATTAATCCTGGGCGTCATGGGTGCCGTGTTCGGTGCTGTGCTCGCCTTTGCCGCAAAGATTTTCTACGTTGAGCAGGACGAACGTGTCGAGGCAGTCCGCGGTGCTCTGGCCGGCGCTAACTGCGGCGGCTGCGGCTTTCCCGGCTGCGACGGCTATGCCGCCGCGGTAGTAGCCGGCGAAGCGGCCCCCAACTGCTGTGCTCCTGCAGGAGCGGCCGGTGCTGCTAAGATTGCTGAGATCATGGGCCTGGAAGCTGTTGAAGACCAGAAGTACGTGGCATTCGTGCCCTGCTCCGGCGGAGACGGTCATGCCAAAATGTTCTTCGACTACGATGGTCCCGAGGACTGCTTCGCTGCCATGAATTTTGGAAACAAGGGACCTAAGTCCTGCCAGTTTTCCTGTATCGGTCTGGGTAACTGCGTGAGCGCCTGCCAGTTCGGTGCCATGAATATCGTCAACGGTGTGGCAGAGGTCGATCGTGAGAAGTGCGTTGCCTGCATGGCTTGCGCCGTCGCCTGCCCCAAGAATATTATCCAGAAGGTACCCTATGAACAGAGTGTTCTGCTTGGCTGCCGCTCACTGGATAAGGGCGCTCTGACCCGCAAAAACTGCGATGTGGGCTGCATCGGCTGCATGAAATGCCAGCGCGAGTGCCCGGCAGAGGCCATCAAGGTCATCGGCGGCGTCGCTGTCATTGATTACTCCATGTGCACAAACTGTGGTCACTGCGCCGAGGTTTGCCCGAGAGGGATTATCCACCCGCAGAAAATTTACGTGCAGAACTAAAACCATTTACCCCCGCCGCTTATTGCGGCGGGGGTATTTTTTTGTAATGAAACCACCGGATGTGCCGGTGTGTACCACTTATACCGGCGGCAAGTAATAACCCCCACAAGTGGCAAAGCGCACATGTGCCTTGAGCCGCTGAGAGCAACATAGAGCGGCTCCGTATAGGACGACCACCTGCTTGCAGATGGTCGTTTTTCTATTTATTGGATATAACGGAGACATATATAGAAACTTCCGGTATGCACTGTGCACAATGCTTAATGTTTTAAAAATATGTGTTTACGGAGTCCATGTTATTTACGAAGAGATTGTTATAAAATGAACACAAAGATGGTTGTCATAGAAATAACAATAATGGCCACCAAAATTATAAGGAGGACTATCATGGGTAGCTTTATTAAAACTATTGATCAGCTTAAGAAAACAGCAGGTGCCAAGACGATATTTTTTGACGCAGAAATGCTTACAGTTTTCTGGGAAACCGACCCGGAGCTTATTGCAAAGGTTCTGCCCAAAGACATGACACCCGGAAAGGATCCGATTGTCAGAGCGTTCATAGCTGATTATCCTCGCACGAGCTTTTGCCCGCCTTACAAGGAAGCCGGACTCTTTATTCCCGCAGTCAGAGACGGTGTGGAAGGCGATTACTGTCTTTCAATGCCAATAAGTGATGGACAGGCAATGGCTATGGGCAGAGAGAACATGGGCCTTCCTAAGAAAATGGCTGACATTCAGCTCTCTGTTGAAGACGATAAGTTCAAGGGAAGCATTGCAAGAAACGGCATCACCTTCTTCAAAATTGAAGGCGACATCGGTGCGGACACAAACGAGCCCGAAGCCCAGGAGGCCATCCTCAAGGCTGGCGCAGGCACGATGACTCTTCTACATATCAAGTATGCAAGGGCCTCTGACGGCAACGGCTACGACATGGATCCCGTTCTCTACGCCAATGACCTGGAGCCGGAAATCAAGGTTATAAAGCCGGTTAAGGTCGAAATGGAGCTCACCGATTCCCCGCATGACCCCTGGGCTGAGCTGAAGCCGACCAAGATGCTTGGCGCAGTTTACACCGTCGGCGACAATACTCTGAATAAGGGCAAAAAGCTCTGCATGATAGATCAGGCGACCTTTGCACCCTATTCCTTCACACGTTGGGACTGGTGGATAAAGGACTAAAGCTGCTCAATTGAGAGAATTATCAGGCTCTTAGATGCATTGCATATCACAGATAAGCGGCATAAGAATTTTGCCTGCTTTCAAAAATGACACAATTTTTTGCTGTTCACAAATAGCAGATTAATTTTGGAGGAATAATTATGGCATACGAAAAGCTTTTCGCGAAGGGCAATATAGGCCCGATGAAGCTCAAAAACCGCATATACATGACCGCCATGGGCGTGAACCTTGCCGAGGCAAACGGAAACGCGAATGATGACATCATTGCGTATTACGAGGCGAGAGCCAAGGGCGGCACCGGGCTTATCATAACAGAGATCACTCAAGTTGATCCCGTTAACGGTGTGGGACTTCCAAACCAGCTTGGAGCCTATCATGGCCGCCATGTTGAAAAACTGGGCCGCCTTGTTGAAGCCGTGCATAAGCACGACACCAAGCTGCTCATTCAGCTGCATCATCCCGGTCGCGAGACTAACAGCAGCCTCATGGATGGTCGTCAGATCGTCGCCCCCTCTGCCATCATGTGCAAGGTCACCAAGGAGATGCCACGTGCGCTTACCACCGCCGAGTGCGAGGGCATTGTCAAGGCGTTCATAACAGGAGCCGTCATTTCGCAGAAGGCCGGAGCAGACGGCGTAGAGCTGCATGCGGCACATGGTTATCTTCTGAACCAGTTCCTCTCTCCGTATACCAATAAGCGTACGGATAAATATGGAGGTTCGTTTGACAACCGTATGCGTATGATGAAGGAAATTGTGACCGCGATCAAGTATATGTGCGGGCCGGACTTTGCTGTTGTTGTGAGACTCAGCGGCGACGAGTTCGTCGAGGGCGGTCTTCATTTGCCGGACACTATTAAGATTGCGCGTGTGCTCGAAAGCATCGGAGTGCATGCAATAAACGTCAGCTCCGGCACTTATGAGACCGCACCCACAATCATCGAACCGGGCACATACGCACAGGGCTGGAAAAAGCACCTCGCCGAGGGGATCAAGCAGAATGTTAAAATCCCCGTTATGGCTAACTGCAACATGAAGGAGCCCGGCATAGCCGAGCAACTGCTCGAAGCCGGCGTCATGGACTTCGCAGGCTTTGGAAGAGCACATCTTGCCGACGCTGAATTTGCAAATAAGGCAAAGGCCGGCAAGGCTGATCAGATCACAAAGTGCATAGGCTGCCTCAGTTGCTTTGCTGCAATAAGCTCGGGAAGACACGTGATATGTGCCGTCAACCCTGTAACCGGCAGAGAGCGCGAGTTCGCATGCCTGGACAAAAACGGCGACGGGCAGACAGTGGCAGTCATAGGCGGCGGACCAGGCGGCGAAAAGGCGGCGCTTGTACTCAAGGCACGCGGGTTTAAGCCCGTCATATTCGAAAAGTCCGGCGAGCTGGGCGGCACTCTGAACACTGCCAACAAGCCAATTTTGAAGGATAAGATGGATGCGTTTAAGAATAGCCTTACCGCACAGGTAGGGGCAGCAGGCATAGAGGTCAGGCTGAACACTGAGGCCACGGTGGAAGCAGTGAAGGCGATCAATCCTGTCGGCGTGTTCGTGGCAGTCGGCGGAAGCCCGATAATTCCTGCCCTTTCCGGCATTGACAAGGCCAATGTAATGACAGCCGAATCTGTGCTGAGGGGCGAAAATACTCCGACAGGCAGTGTAGTCGTTGTTGGCGGCGGTTTGACGGGCATTGAGACTGCAGAGACACTGGCAGATCGTGGACACAAGGTGACTGTGGTTGAAATGCTCAAGGAGTTCGCACCCGGGACCTATAGGACGGTTGTCTATGATCACGTATCCAGACTGGAAAAGCATGACGCAACGCTGCTTCTGGGACATAAGCTTGTGGCAGTTAATGACGAAGGCGTGACACTTATGAATGTTGAGCTGGGCACAATGAGTCAAGTTAAGGCTGACACAGTAGTTTTGGCGCTTGGCGTAAGCCCCAAGGCCAAGCTCGCCGCGCAGTTTGAGGAAGCGTTTGAAAACGTGAAGCTGGTCGGCGACTGCGATGAGGCCGGACAGATGACAGACGCTATGAGGGCCGGCTACGGCAAGGCCTTTGTATTCCGGGCTTAAATCTTAGGAGGTAGTTATAGTATGAAAGAGTTCAAAGATAAAGTAGCGCTTATTACCGGTGCAGCAAATGGATTTGGTCTGGAATTTGCTAAAGAAGCCGCAAGACACGGCATGAAAGCCGTCCTGATCGATATTGAAGGCGACGAAGTTGAAGCCGCCAGAAAGCAGTGCGAAGAGATGGGCATGGAATGTATAAGCATCCAGGCCGACGTGAGCCTCCTGTCCGATGTTGAGCGCTGTGTGAACCTCACAATGGAAAAATTCGGGCAGATAGATCTTCTAATAAACAATGCGGGCATCGCGGTTCTCGGGACAATATGGGACATTCCTCTGAAGGACTGGGAATGGGTTTACCAGATAAACGTCTTTAGTCAGATCTACTTCATGCGCCTCGTAATTCCAATAATGATGAAGCAGGGCGGAGGACATATCCTGAACGTCGCCTCAATAGCGGGTCTGCTGACCAACGCGGGAATGCCGGCGTACTTCTCCAGCAAGAATGCAAGCGTCGCGCTCACAGAGAGCGTGTACCATGACCTGCAGATGGCGGGCTCCAACATCAAGATGTCCGTGTTCTGTCCGGGATTTGTCCAGACTGACCTGCATAATTGTGAAAGGCATCGTCCGGAGCGCTTCAGCAACCCGAGCGACCCATATTACACAAGTCCGGAGTTCTATGGCAACAAAAAGCGCGGAGATTTTCTGGTCACTACAGGAATGCCCGTAGATTCAATCGGTATGAGTGTCTTCCAGGCACTTGAGGATGAGACATTCTACATACTTACAGACCCGAAATACACGACCGCTATCGCCGGAAGAGCGAAGAAAATACTCGAAGGCGGAATACCGGGCATGTAATATCGGAGGCCCAAGCGACAAAAACGTTCGAAATAAGCTATGGCGGAGATTCACGTGAATCTCCGCCATAGCTGTAAAAAAGGCAAGTTTTTGACTTATATCAGGCGTCTCTGCCTATAAAATGGTCTATCCTGTATGACATAGCAAGCAAAAACCTCGTATTGCTGTCGCTTAAATCGACGCTTGTCAAATCCACGATTTTCTCCAGTCGATAGCTGAGAGTATTGCGGTGAATATATAGTTTTTCTGCTGCCGCCTTCACACTGAAATCGCATTGGAGGTAGACCTCAAGCGTGGAATACAGATCCGTGCCGGAGTCGTGGTCGTAGCGGCTCAAGATAGACAGGGCAGGCCGACAGAACAGGCCAAGTGATTCCGGAGTGCCGGCGTTGTCCAGCAGGTCGTAGAAGGAGTAATCCGAGTAGACAAAGACAGGCTTTTCGTTGTGCATTTTGTTGCCAAGCTCCATAGCCCTGCGAGCTTGGGCATATCGTTTTGCAAAGCTCTCCGGATTGAAAAAAGCGTTGGATACCCCCACCTGCAGATACTCGGACAAGGCAAGCTGTTCAAGAATCTCCACCTTTTCCGACATAATATCGCCCTGCTTATGTAGTGGAACAAGCGCCGCAATGCCGCCTTCGTGATAGCAGAGCCGGGTGCCGGGCAGACGCCGCAGCAGCTCATCCGAAACACGTTCCTTAAGGTGCTTTTGACCCAGATATCTGGTGGGGCGTATACATAGTGCACACATAGACGGCGAAAACTGAAGTCCCCTGATCTGAGGGGCGATTTCCTCGGGCGGTGCACCAATTAACAGATCATACAGCAGCTTTTCGTAGTTGGTATATCCGGCAGTTATACACGGCGTATACCGGTATATTGCAACTGCCGTAGCGGCACTGATTACTGGCAAAAGCTGCATATGCAGGGAAATGATGGAGGTCTCGTTCTCCAGCATTACAATCATTCCCGCTAACTTTCCCTGTATAAAGATTTTGCTTGAGAGTTTGCGGCGGGGCGAGGCGTGACAGGTAACCACCACAGGGTCAGAGTTAGGCGGTGCGTTTTTTACTGAGTCAAGCTCATAAACCGCCCTGACAAATTCGTAGTTACAGTAGCCCTGCTGTATATTCAGCTTCCACAGTGGATCGTCGATGGGGAAAACAGTGGAGTGCGCCAAGACCCTGAAATCTGCATCGAGCAAAATCACAGAGTTGCCAAGCTTGGAGGCAGCGACGTTCATAATGGGCTGTATGCTCCCGGAACGCTCTGCACAGTCCAGCAGTTCTTTGTAAAAGCGTTGACTACTGCCTGACTCAATGAGAGCCTTTGCCGCATTGAATAGGCGAAAAAGGTCCGCCGGATTCACCAGGGCAATATCGCCTCGTAAATTATCAATGGCGTTGGTGTCGGGAACATCAGCCAGCACGCATTGCTGCGGAAGTTTGCAGGAGGGCAGCTGTCCGGAGTAGCCGAAATATAGAATATCATTCTGATATGATGCACAAGTCCCATCAATCAAGGCGATATCCTTAATGTCGTATATATCTTGTGAGGACAGAATTTTGATTGATGTATCAGCGGATATATCGTTTATAAGAGCCGTAAAAAGCACTTGCTTCACCTCATATACAGTATAGTGCATAGAGCACAAGTAGTCAATATTGTTGGGAAATTTGAGCCTCGTAAAAAACTGGCTTAGGCATATTTTATATGCCTAAGCCAGTTTTTTTATTCTATGTCGTGCTTAGTCTCCGGCGCCGGCTGCGCACCTCAATATCACAATCGAGTAGGCCGGCATAGCCAGCGTGTCGCCGTCCTGCACGACCGCGCTGCCGTCGGCTGTGAGGCAGTCTGAGATCTTGTCGTATTGGTACTGCGCGCGGCTCAAAGACAGGCTGTGTGCCTCGTCTGAGGGGTTTAGGACGATTATAATGCTCTCGCCCTGCCACGTACGGCGAATTACGCACAGCTCGCCGTTGTCACAGCTTATTATCTCGCTTGCTCCGCGTGCGATCTCCGGGTGCCTGTTGCGAAGCGCCATCGCCTGCCTGTAGTAGTTTAGCAATGAGTATTCATCCTGGAGCTGATGGGCGACAGAGGGCAGGGAATAAAGCACGCTTGTGGTTCCGGGCGGACGCTTTGTCACGTTTGCCTCCTCGTCCCAGAGCATTCCGATGCGCTTATTCGGGTCGTCGCCGACGCCGCTCATGCCAATCTCGTCGCCGTAGTAGACGAAGATGCCGCCGCGCATCATCGCGAGGAGCCCCGCCGCCATCTTCATCTTGGTAACATTCGTTTTGCCCAGGAAGTTCGCGGCTCTGCCGGTGTCGTGATTGTCCAAAAACGGTGCCGGTATTGTGCCCTCCGGCAGAGTCTCCTCAAGCAGCATGCTCATGCTTCCGTAGCTCTGCCCGGGGGATTCCACGTTCGGGCCGAGTATTTTGGCTATGTATCCGCTGTTTTGTGCCACAGGAAAGGTGAAAAAACTGTCTATCGCGGCCGTGGAGTAGTCAGCGATGGAGACCAAATTTTCCCATGCCTCGCCGACTATGAAGCAGTCGGGGCTTATGGCGCGGGCGGTATTCCCAAGCCAGCTTATAAACTCCACATTTTTCTTGGGACTGCCGGTGTAATAGCTCGTCACGGCGTCAAGGCGGAAGCCGTCCACGCCGACATCCTCAAGCCAGAAGCGCATGATATTCTCAATCTCGCCGCGCAGCGACTCATTATCCAAGTTTAAGTCCGGCATAGTCGAGACGAAACGGCTCTCGTAGTATGAGTCGCCTGAGCGCGTATAGCCCATGAGTGAGGTCTCGCTCCAGTTGTAATAGTCGCGATACTCCGAGCCTTCACCCTGCTTTGCACTCTGAAACCAGGGATGATCGTCCGATGTGTGGTTCAAGGGGAGGTCGATTATAAGGTCAATACCCCGCTCGTGCGCCGCGTCAAGCAAGCTGCGGAAGTCATCCAGCGTGCCGTACAGCGGGTCGACATCGTAATAATCTGTGACGTCATATTTGTGATAGCTCGTTGAGGGCATAATGGGCATGAGCCACAATCCGTTCATGCCAAGCTCCGAAATGTAGTCCAGCTTCCCGGCAACTCCATTAAAGTCGCCGACACGGTTATTGTCGCTGTCGGCGTATGAGTAGACAAAGACCTCATACCAGTTGCGGTATTTATCATCAATTATGTTAGTCTGTGCTTCGTCAACGTTTGCCGCCTGTCCGCAGGCGGAGAGCAGACAGAGTGTCAGCAGGACTGCCAGAACGCTATTTTTCTTCATGTATACCTATCCCCTCACTTGCCCGATGTATGGAAAATCCGACTCAATCTCCCAGCATTTAGTCTACTATACGGCCCAGCATCCGGTCAACCGAAAAAAGAAATAAAATAATCATTGACATTTTGAGTACTAGTGAATATAATCTAATAGTACTCAACGGATAGGTGAAGGAGGATGAACGTGAACGCACAATATAAAAAGGGCGTGTTGGAACTTTGTGTGCTGGCTCTGCTGAAGAAGCGGGACTGCTATGGATATGAGATCTCAGAATTTCTGTCCGGGCACATCAATATAGCGGATGGAACGGTGTATCCGATACTGAGAAAGCTCAAGAGCGACGGCTTGCTGACGACATATTTACAGGAGGCGAGCGGAGGTCCGCCGCGCAAATACTATTCTCTGACGAGTCACGGCAGGGAGAGTTATGAGCTGGACAGGGCGGAGTATTTGACGTTTGCCCGGACTGTAGAAGGTTTATTGGAGGATGATGATAATGACAAAAACTGAGTATTTGGCTCTGCTTGCATCGGAGCTTAAGAAGAATAAGGTGCTTGATGCCGCCGATATACTTGGTGAATACGAGCAGCACTTTGACTTTAAGATGAGTGACGGTTTCTCCGAGGAGGAGATCGCCGCAAAGCTCGGCGCACCCGCGCAGCTTGCCAGCCAGTTTGAGTCCGGCGGTGAAGCAGCGCGAGGCGGCGTGGCTAAGGTGATAACGCTTATCGGTCTGTGCTTTGCGGATGTGTTTACCGCGATGTTTTTTATACTGCTCTTCGCCTGGGAGTTTATTATGGCGGCCTGTGCAATTGCCTTTTCAGCAGTGGCGTTCTGCCTGATCGGCGGGATTCAGGTCTACGGCATAATACCGTCAATGCCGTATTGGTGCGGCGCTGTTTTTGCGCTGGCGTCATTGGCTTTGGCTGTGCTTTTCGCCGCCGGCGGCCTGTATTTTACCGCACTCATACGCCAGCTTATGCGCGCCTACGGCAGGTTTCACCACAACGCGCTTGCCGCGGCGTCCGGCAATGCAGTGCTGCCGTCACTGCCGATTAACCCCCGGCTCACGGCAAAGAGAAACCGGCAGCTCAGAACCGTCTGCCTGCTGTCGCTCATCATTTTTGCCGTCAGCTTCATACTTGGCAACATTGCCGCCATGCTCTCAGCCGGTGCGCTTGAATACTGGCATAGCTGGAGCTGGTTCGTGCAGTAGGGAGGCTTGGCATGTATGGATTAAATGCGTTTTCAATTATAGTTTTCGCAATCGTCAACGTGGCTGCCATGCAACTGTGTAAATGCGAGGATGAAACACGGCTTAAGCTCATGCGTGCACTGTGCATGCTTCTGCTCGGGCTGAATGTGTTCAAATATGCCCTGTCCCCGATTCTTGGAAATGGAATCAAGATCCCGGTCGAATTTTCCGCCCTTGCGTATTTCTCTGTTCCTGCAATACTGCTCTCAAGGCGACGGGGCGCGTGGAGCTGGGCGGCGTATTCCGGTCTGATGGCGGGCTTTTTTTACTACATGACCATGCTCGTGTCCGGAGGGAGAATCTACAACGACAATCCGCCGTACAGCATCTACATTTCGATGTTTTGCCACGGCAGCCTGTATCTCTGCGGCTTTGTGACCGTCGGCACCCAGCCCTGTTCCCCAAGGGACGGCTATAAGCTCGTATTGGGCATGGCGTTTGTTGCGCTCAGAGCGGTCGTGCTCCGACCTCTGGCGTATGGAAGCGAGAGACTGTTCATATACGAGCTCATCGATGCCGCCTGGGTAAAGCGCTTATTTGCGCAGGAGCTGTGGAGTGTCGCCGTGCCAGTCTATTATACTGTGATGCTCGGCCTTTTTGCCGTGACGGTTTGCGGCTTCTTCTCGCTCAGCCGCTCGCAGTACAACAGGTTTTCAAAACAGCGACAGCTGGTGTCGCAAGCATAATAAAAACAAAAAAATCACTGCCGCAAATATATTTGCGGCAGTGATTTTTTTGCGTTCAATCTATATTACCAGCGCTCGTCATGAATCTTGCCTGCGTCCCAATTATCTTCGGCAGGTTTTTCAGATGCGGGATGACCGAGCGCTATGACGGCGACGGGTTCGAGCTTCAAGGGCAGGCTCTGAGCTAAACTTGCGGATGCTTCTTCTGGAGGCGATGGCGGTCACAACGTCAATATTGCCCTGTATCAAAAGGGGTTTATCGTCGGATTTTTTCTCACCCACGTCATCAAGACCCATAGTCACACGAGCGGGAAAGTCATCGCCGGAAAATCCAATTTCCTTTTGAAGCGCTTTGCCCAGCAGCACAGTCAGGACCGCCATGCAAACTTCCGCCTCGTGTTTACTTATCGAGAGAGTAGATGTCGTGAATCAGAGCCTCGACATCCTCACTGCTGGTGGCCCAGCTGGTGCAGAAGCGGACTGCGCGGTGACTGTCGTCTATGCGCTTCCACTCAGAAAAGCTGTATTTCCCTCTGAGCCTGTCCA
>CAZHUG010000055.1:0-14864 GCA_964535405.1 uncultured Oscillospiraceae bacterium
CCAGTGACCTCCTGCGTGTGAAGCAGGCGCTCTAACCAGCTGAGCTAAGCCTCCAGGTGGTGACCCGTACGGGAATCGAACCCATGTTACCGCCGTGAAAGGGCGGTGTCTTAACCGCTTGACCAACGGGCCACATTATTAAATTCGGGGCGCCGAGAGGCACCCCGATGGTAGCGGCGACAGGATTTGAACCGGTGACACTCCGGGTATGAACCGAATGCTCTGACCAACTGAGCTACGCCGCCAAAGGCAAAGTGAATTATACTAAACATCGGCGGACTTGTCAACCGTTTTGTCGATTTTAGAGCTAAATTATTATTCTAGACTTTTATTAGTTCGTATTCCATGATCCCCAAGCCGATTTTCTCACCGTGCTCCACTGCGCTGCGCCAGTTGGTATCCGGGGAGATGTCTGTGAAATGATCATTGTGCACATGTTCGGCGTGATCGAGCTTGCTTCCGCGCAGAGGAGTCTCCGCATTTACGGCATCGGCGCAGGCCATATCCAGTGCGATGGGGTCAAAGGAGGCGAACATGCCTATGTCGGGAACTATAGCGGGATCGTTATTGGATCTGCAGTCACAGTCAGGGGTAACATCTAAAACAAGTGAAATATGGAAACTTGGTTTTCCGTGGCAGACTGCCTTTGTGTATTCGGCTATCTTCTTATTAAGTATATCACTGGCCTCGTCAAAGGGCGATACTATTGCATCCTTGGGACACAGACCGATACAGCGCCCGCAACCGACACATTTATCGTAGTCAAGTACACATTTTCCATCAACAATGGAGGGGGCATCGTGGGCACAGCCTTTTATACAAAAGCCGCAGCCTATGCAGCGCTTTTCTACGATGAGCGGCTTTCCGGAGGAATGCATCTCCATCTTGCCGGCACGAGAGCCGCCGCCCATACCAATGTTCTTGAGTACGCCGCCGAAGCCGGTCATATAATGCCCTTTAAAATGAGTGAGCGAGATGATTATATCCGCATCGGCAAGGGCACGTCCAATCTTTGCTTCCTTCACATATTCGCAGTTTTCAAGCGGGATGAGCGCCTCGTCCGTTCCCTTGAGTCCATCTGCGATTATGGTGTGAACACCTGTCTGAAACGGGTTATAGCCATTTTTGTATGCACTGTCCAGATGATCCAGCGCGTTCTTGCGTCCGCCGACATAGAGGGTGTTGCAGTCGGTCAGAAAGGGCTTGCCGCCCAGCTCCTTGACGTATTCGCAGACGGTTGCCGCCCAGTTCGGGCGCAGATATGCGAGATTGCCGGGTTCTCCGAAATGAATTTTGACGGCTGCGAACTTATCGGTAAAATCGATATCTTCAAATCCTGCTTGCTTCAGCAACTTCCGCAGCTTCGTCAGCAGACTCTCGCCGTGGGAGTGGAAATCCGAAAACCAAACCTTTGAGGGTGTCATTTTACTACCTCCTTTATTTGTATAATTATTCTAACACATATAAAAATGACCTACAAGAGATAAACATAGGCATAAGGAAGGTGTTAAATCGTTGACAAGTGCATATATGGATGATAAAATTACAAAATGTGACCGTTGGTCGGACAAACATATATACAAATGTAACGCTTTTGCCAAAATGTGTTCTGTAGCAGAGGTATAGGAGAGGCTGTTGAGAAGATATAGGATAGAAGTAAGCGGAATAGTTCAAGGTGTGGGCTTCAGACCGTTCATACACAAGCTGGTTTGCCAATATGGCTTTGCCGGCTGGGTGCGGAACAGCTCCTCGGGTGCCGAGCTTGAGCTTGAGGGTGAAGCCGGGGACATTGAATTATTCATAAGCGCATTGAGAAACGATGCGCCGCCGCTGGCACTTATTGAATCGGTCAAAGCCGAGGCGCTGCCTGAGCTTTTTGGCTATACAGGCTTCGAAATAAAAAGCAGTGATAAAAAAGAGCAGATGCAAACGCTTGTGTCACCCGATGTGGGAATATGCCCGGATTGTCTAAATGAGCTTTGCGATCCGACTGACAGACGCTACAGATACCCTTTTATTAACTGCACGAACTGCGGTCCGCGTTTTACCATCATAAAATATGCGCCTTATGACCGCGCGTCAACCGCGATGGAGTCCTTTCCGATGTGTCCGCAGTGCGCAAGCGAATATTCCGACATTCGCGATAGACGTTACCACGCCCAGCCGGATTGCTGTCCGGACTGCGGCCCCCGCACTTTTTTTATTGATAACAGCGGTGCCCGGCAGCCGGGCGATGCGATCAAGACCGCGAGGGATTACCTGAAGTCCGGAAGGATAGTGGCCATCAAGGGCCTGGGCGGCATTCATCTGGCCTGCGATGCGTCTGATGCGGAACTCTGTCGGGAGCTGCGCCGGCGCAAGCAGAGAGATGAAAAGCCCTTCGCAGTCATGTGCCGCGACCTCGACTGTGTCCGTGAGCTGTGTGAGCTGTCGGTCGATGAGGAGCGGTTTCTGTCTTCGCACAGAAGGCCGATTGTGCTTTTGAAAAAGCGGGAACGGGGCGGGCTTTCGCATTTGAGTGAGAATGATTATATAGGTGTAATGCTGCCGTATACTCCCTTGCATTACCTTGCTTTTGATATTGATATTAATTACCTGGTGATGACCAGCGCGAACCTGTCCGATACGCCCATTATGTATGGGAACGAGGAAGCGCTGCGGAATCTGAGCCAGATTGCCGATGGTTTTCTTCTTCATAATCGTGACATACAGACCCGCTGTGACGACTCGCTGATCCGTGTGTTCGAGGGCAGGGAATACCCGCTGCGGCGCTCGCGCGGCTATGTGCCGTATCCGGTTCTGATACCGGAGGCGAGAGGCGGAGTTCTGGCCTGTGGCGCGGAGCAGAAGGCGTCGTTTTGCATTGGAAAGCCCGGTCACGCCTTCCCGAGCCAGCACATCGGCGACCTGAAAAATGCCGAGACACTGGACAGCTACGAGGGACAGATCGCCCATTTCGAGCGCCTGTTCGATGTGGAGCTTCGCGCGATAGCCTGCGACCTGCACCCGGACTATTTCTCCACACGCTATGCCGAGGACAGGGCGGGACGCGAGGGGCTGCATCTGGAGCGGATACAGCACCATCACGCGCATCTGGCGTCCTGCATGGCAGATAACGGCCTTCAAGGCGAGTGCCTGGGTTTAATCTGGGACGGCACAGGGCTCGGCACGGACGGCAAAATTTGGGGTGCGGAGCTCCTGCGCGGCGGATATGAGAGCTTCTCACGGCTTGGCAGCATGAGACCGATAGCGCTTCCGGGCGGCGATGCCGCCACAAAGGAGATTTGGCGGGTTGCCGCAGCGCTGCTAAATGACAGCGGCGCAAAAGCTGGCAATCACATAGATGCTCAGGGGCTTAAAACCATTGAGAAAATGCTCAAGCTGGGCATTAATTGCCCGATGAGCTCCGGCATGGGCCGGCTGTTTGACGGCGTTTGTGCTCTGGCCGGCATTCGCAAGGTCTGCACATATGAGGGTCAGGGTGCGGTGCTGCTTGAGGCGGCGTCTGAGCCTGACGGGGGCTCGTATGCGTGCGCGTTTTATGATGAGGACGGCATAGATGTATTCGATTGGCGGCAAATGATTTGGCAGATTGCCGGTGAGCGTGCAATGGGAGTGCTGCCCGGGCGCATTGCTTCAAGGTTTATGAATACACTTATTAATATGGCACTGGAGCAGTGCCTTCGCGCAGGAATGGAGACCGGACTTAACAGAATTGTGCTATCCGGGGGCGTGTGGCAGAATATGTATCTGCTGGAGCGATTGCCGGAGCGGCTTAGACAGCAGGGCTTTGAGGTGTATATACACAGTCGAGTTTCCTGCAACGACGAGGGACTGTCTCTCGGACAAATGATGATAACGGAGGCCCGACATGTGTTTAGCAGTGCCACTTAAAATAGTTGAGATCAATGGTATGGACGGCGTCGGCGAGGTGGAGGGAATCCGCCGCAGGATGCGCCTGGACTTCATTCGCGCGCCCAAGCTGGGCGAGTATGTTATCGTCCACGCCGGCTTTGCTATAGAGCGCCTTGGACAGAGGCAGGCTAAGGAGAATCTGGCCGAGTGGCTTGAGGTGCAAAATGCGCTCAAGTGAGATTCTAGAGCGGATAAATGCACTTCCGCGACAGAATGTGCGGCTTATGGAGGTCTGCGGTACACACACTATGTCTATTGCAAAGGCGGGAATAAAACGCCTCCTGCCGAATGGTGTGAGGCTCCTGTCCGGGCCGGGCTGTCCCGTATGCGTGACGCCGCCGGAGGTAATGGATGCTGTGCTGGAGCTGTCCTCCAGAGCGAATGTCACGATCGCCACGTATGGCGACATGATCCGCGTTCCCGGCAGTCGCCGCGGCGACAATTTGGCGCGCAGGCGTGCGCTCGGTGCGTCGGTTGAGGTCGTATACTCGCCGATGGACGCAGTCCGGTACGCAATAAGCCATCCCGAGCGTGAACTTGTCTTTCTCGGCGTCGGCTTTGAGACTACGGCACCCGGAACGGCTGTTGCCCTGCTGTATGCGGCAGAGTGCGGCATTTCAAATTTTTCGATTTTTTCGATGCTCAAGCGGGTTGAGCCTGCGCTTCGGGCACTGATTGCCTCTGAGGGCTTTGCAGTGGACGGTTTTCTCTGTCCCGGACACGTCGCGGTTATAACCGGTGCTGAGAGCTTTCGCTTTCTTCCCGGGGACTATGGCCTTCCGGCGGTTGTTGCCGGCTTTGAGTCTCGGGAGATTCTGGGCTCAATATACAGCCTTCTTAAAATGCTCTCCAAAGGCGAGCCGGGGCTTGTGAACTGCTATCCTGCCGCGGTCAGCGCACATGGAAACGAGCTTGCGATACAAACTATGAATCGTGCCTTTGTCCCGACAAGGGACAGCTGGCGCGGACTTGGCGATATAGAGGACAGCGGACTTGAGCTTGCGCCGGAGCTGTCGGTGTTCGACGCTAAGCGCCGGTTCGAAATTGAAATACCCCAAAGTGTGTCATCCGCCTGCCGCTGCGGCGAGGTGATATGCGGACGGCTTGAGCCGAAGCAGTGCCCGCTTTT
This sequence comes from uncultured Oscillospiraceae bacterium, assembly GCA_964535405.1. Classification (GTDB taxonomy): domain Bacteria; phylum Bacillota; class Clostridia; order Oscillospirales; family Oscillospiraceae; genus Scatomorpha. Next base: position 5,045 of record CAZHUG010000055.1, read on the forward strand.
TGGCGGCGCATGCACACCGGAGGATCCATTTGGGCCATGCATGGTTTCGTCAGAGGGTGCATGTGCGGCCGAGTATAAGTATCAGGGGGATGAAAATGGATGAAATAATAACTCTCGATTATGGCAGCGGCGGGAAAAAAACCTCTGCACTTATCGAAAATATTATCCTTCCGAATCTGGGAAACGAACAGCTGTCGGAGCTGGGTGACGGAGCGATCCTTTCAGGAGCCGGACGCCTGGTGTTCTCGACCGACAGCTTCGTGGTGAACCCCTTGTTTTTCCCGGGCGGGGATATAGGCAAGCTGGCAGTTTGCGGCACGGTGAACGACATCGTCGTCTGCGGCGGCGAGCCGAAATATCTGAGCCTCGCGCTCATAATAGAAGAAGGTCTGCCTGTTGAAAAACTGCGCCGAATTGTGGAGTCAATCCGTGACGAGGCTGAAAAATGCGCGGTGGCGGTTGTCACGGGCGATACCAAGGTGGTCGAGCGCGGCAAGGGTGACGGTTTGTATATAAATACCTCCGGCATCGGATTTATGCGAAACCCGGGTCTGACCCCGCGGGCGATACGCGAGGGCGATGCGGTTTTAGTTTCAGGCACGGTCGGTGATCACGGCACGGCGGTGATGCTCGCCAGGGGAGACCTGCTCGACGGAAGCATAGAATCGGACTGCGCGTCTCTCAAGGGCCTGTGCCGGACGATCTTGAGCGTAGGCGCCAAGGTGCGCGTCCTGCGCGACCCGACGCGTGGGGGGCTTGCAACGACGCTCTGCGAGTTTGTCGAGAACACTGAGCTTGGCATAGAAATTGACGAGAGTGCCGTGCCGCTGCGCGGCGATGTGCGTGCCGCCTGCGACCTGCTCGGGCTCGACCCGCTGTATTGCGCAAACGAGGGCAAGCTGCTCGCCGTTGTGTCGCAGGATACGGCAGAGCTCGCGCTGGAGGCATTGAGAAGCCGGCCCGAAGGCGAAAACGCAGCCATTATCGGCTGTGTCGGTACAAAAAATCCCGGGCGGGTGCTTATGAAAACGCAGCTTGGAGGCAGACGCGTGCTTCAGAAGCTGACAGGCGCACAGCTCCCGCGTATATGTTGAGGCAAAAAACTTTTATATATGTTAGATAAGAAAAATTGCAGCAGTGAGGTGGAAAGAATGCAGCAGTACAAGACATTCCCGATAACGCGGGATGAGGTAGTACCAACGGCACTGAGGATGCGCCACGAGGGGCGGTCGCTGGTCATGATTCATGGCTATTTCGAGGCAGACGGAAGACCGCGCATTTCCTATGACTATGCGGTTGACCCGGCGGTGGAATCATACTACGTCGTTGGCGAAAACAGTTTGCCGTCCATTGAGGATATCTATTCAGAGGCGGCTCGTTGGCCCGAGCTTGAGCTTTATGAACTGATGAGCATGAATTTTGAGGGCTTGGATACGTCCAAGCGGCTTTTCCTTCCCGAGGATCAGCTTGAGACAGAGGGGAAAGGCCATATTTTGGTAACGCCACTGTCAGAACTCAGAAAAACGCGTGAAGAGCAGATGGAGAATGGAGGAAACGGACAATGAGTTATATTATTCCGATAGGTCCTTACCATCCTGCGCTGGAGGAGCCGGTTCACACCAAGCTCTATACAGAGGGAGAGATAATTAAGGATGCGGAGGTGTTTGTCGGCTACAACCACCGAGGCATTGAGAAGCTCGCAACCGAGCGCAACGCTATCCAGACGCTTGTCCTGGTTGAGCGGGTGTGCGGAATATGCTCACACTCTCACTCGTTTGCCTATGCCATGGCAGTCGAGGGCATAAACCAAACCGAGGTACCCAAGCGCGGTCAGTATATCCGCGTGATAACCGCCGAGCTTGAGAGGCTGCACTCTCATCTGCTCTGGGCGGGTATCGCGTTTCATATCATCGGTCACGACAGTATGTTCATGTACACCTGGAATTTTCGCGAGGTCATAATGGATATGCTCGAGGAGCTTTCAGGAAACCGGGTAAACTACGGCATGGTCACGATCGGCGGCTCACGCCGCGATATAAGTGACGATCAGCGCCGTCGTTTCTTGAAAAATCTGGACGACTGCGGCCCGATCATAGACAGAATTGTGGACATCTCCTTGAACGACAAAACCATAGCACTGCGCACCAAGGGTGTCGGCGTCCTGACCACTGAGGACGCGATAAAGCTCGGCGCGATCGGTCCCCACGCGAGGGCGTCAAACTACAAGGTTGATGTGCGCCGGGATGCGCCCTATTCCTCTTATGACGACTTCGAGTTCGACGTTGCGACCTGGGACTCTTGCGACGTGTTCGCGCGTGTAGTAGTGCGTCTGCTCGAGTGCTATGAGAGCGTCAAGATTCTGCGTCAGGCTCTTGAAATGCTGCCTGCGGGTCCAATAAACCTCGGTCGGAAGATACCTAAGATACAGCCCGGAGAGTTTGTTGCCCGTCACGAGGCGCCGCGCGGTCAGCTGGTGCATAAGGTTGTCGGCAACGGTGCACAGACAAACTTCCGAGTTAGTATCCACGTTCCCACCTTCAAGAACGTGGTGACCATTCCGACCATGCTCAGAGGAAACACAATAGCCGATGCAGGACTGATTGTCGCAGGCATAGATCCGTGCTTCTCGTGCCTCGATAGATAATGCACGAGCTGGCAATAATGAAGAACGTGATCTCCATAGCAGAGAAGGAAGCCGAAAAGGGTGATTTCACCCGAATTTTGCGGATAAATCTCAAAATCGGAGCAGTGAGCGGCATTGTCCACGGCTGTATGGAGGACTTTTTCCCCATAGCAGCGCGCGGCACAGTTGCCGAGAGTGCAAAGCTTAGTATGGAGACAATACCTGTGACAATACGCTGCGACAGCTGCGGGTTTGAGGGTGCGCCGAGTGGCGCGGTATGCCCGGGCTGCGGCAGTGAGATGTATAAGCTCGTCACGGGACGTGAGTTCATAGTAGATTCTATTGAAGTTGAATAGCGTTTTCAAATAGGGAGGTGTGTAAGTTGAACACAATAAGAAAGACGACCATGTCTGCGTTTATAGTAACATTTATCCTCTGCGCAGCGTTCTGGGTCATACTTACCGGCAGCTTTGCGGCACAGGAGCTTATTGCAGGCGCGCTGGTTTCCGCAGTGGTTGCATGGTTCTCGGCAAAATTCTTCGTGCACCATAATGCGTTCTGGCTGTTTAATCCGGGCAGGTTTTTCTCGCTGATCTACTACTGCCTGGTGGTTTTCGTCTGGGAGCTCATAAAGGCCAACGTCAGCATGGCTCTCATCGCGCTGAGCCCGAAGCTCAACATTAACCCCGGCATAGTGCGCGTTCCCGTCTCGCTCGAGAGCGATTACGGGCTGGCAATGCTGGCAGACTCCATAACCCTGACCCCGGGCACCATTACCGTGGATATGGAGCAGGAGGAGGACAGGACCTGGTTCTACATTCACTGGATAGATGTCTCCGAGTTCGACCGTGAAAAGGCCGGAGACGACATCAAGGGTACAATGGAAAAATGGGTGAGGAGGATATGGAAATGACAGAACTGCTTTATTTTGCCGTGTTCTATATTCTCTGTGCCATGCTCGTCATATTCCGGCTCATCAAGGGACCCAGTGTGGTTGACAGAGTCGTTTGCGGTGACAGTATAGAGATACTGACAGACGTGGCGCTGGTCTTGGTCGCGCTGTACAGCGGCAGGGGCATATATCTTGATATAGCCATAGTAACTGCACTTATGGGCTTTGTGGGGACTGTTCTCACGTCCAAGTATTTGGAGGGAACGCTATGAGTCTGACACTAAGAATAATTGTTGATGTATTTATCGGGCTGGGCTGCTTTTTTGCCTTTGCCGGCGCGGTAGGAATGATAAGAATGCCGGACGCATTTTCCCGTATGCAGTCCTCCACCAATATCTCCACCTTTGGCATCCTGCTGGCTCTGATAGGCGGGCTTATCTACACGATATTCCACTTGCACAGCTGGGAAATGTCGGTAAAGATCGCGGTAATCGGCCTAATAACGATTATAGCAAACCCTGTTTCGGGTCACGCAATAGCCCGTGCGGCCTATCGCTTAGGGGTTCGGCCCGACAAGCCCATGGTCTGTGACGACATGGCAATTGACGAGAATGCACAAAAGGAGGGTGAGGAAGAATGAATATTCCCCTATACATATTAAACACCCTTGTAATTATCGGCATAGTCGTGACTGCGCTCATGTCAGTGAGCTTCAAGAAGACCCTGTCATCAGTGATCGCACTTGCGGCCTGCGGCTCTTTTGTATCTCTTGAATTTATCGTGCTGCAAGCCCCGGACGTTGCAATCGCGGAAGCTGCGGTCGGTGTTGTACTCACCACTGTTATCTTCTTAATTGCACTTAAGAAAACAGGAGGTGAGAGCGAGAAATGAAGAAGATTGTAATTTTTGTCGCTCTAGCCATAATCCTCTGTGTTGGCATAAACAGCGTAGTGTATCTGGAAAACAACATCCCCGTCACCTATGACGGACGCGGCACAGATGTGGTTGAGCTGCTAAAAGACCCCAAGGACTACGATACCTCTGACGCGGATGGCGCGGCCAGTATCATAGTCAAGGAAAATCTCAGCAGGACCCAGGCTGTCAATAATGTCACGGCGATAGTCTTCGACTTCCGTGGCTATGATACGCTTGGTGAGTCGTTTGTTCTGCTCGTGGCCATAACCGGTGCCGTCGCGATCCTCCGCAAGAACAAAAAAAGATGGGAGGGTGACCAATGAAGAAGTTTCAGAAGGATGATTTAATCGTCCGCTGTCTTGCAGACCGTTTCCTTCCGTTGGCGCTGGTGCTGGGCTTCTACGTTATTCTCCACGGCAATATAAGCCCCGGAGGCGGCTTCCAGGGCGGCGTTCTCGTCGCCGGCGCAGTGCTCATGATATATCTGGGCTACGGCCTTCAGGGTGTTCGCTCGGCCCTCAATGCGGAGCTGCTGCATAAGAGTGAGGCTGTCGGTGCGCTCATTTATGTGACCTTTGCCATGCTGGGAATATTCTTCGGCTATACCTTCTGCCGCAACGTGCTGTGGAATAGCGGAAGTATAGGAGACCTCTGGAGCTCGGGCACCATCGCACTTATGAACTATGCCGTCGGATTTAAGGTCCTCGCCGGTATCGGCTTCCTGCTCATGCTCATGCTCGGCCTGCTCGCCACTGAATCGGATGAGGAGGAACTGAAGGAAGGGGGCGAGGCAAAATGATGAAGGCGAACTATATTGCTTCGATTATCCTGGTCGTTCTCGGCTTCTACACCATGATGACGAAGCGGAACATACTCAAAATAGTCATAGGGATGGGTATTGTTGACTATGGCGTAAACCTGATGATTGTAAGCATCGGCTATAACGAAGGCGGAACCGCGCCTATCTACACGGCTTCTGAGCTTGTGAGCGGAATGTATTTCGTTGACCCGATTCCCCAGGCGCTGACTCTCACGAGCATCGTTATCGGAGCTTGCATCACTGCGATGTCTCTGGCTCTTTGCATAAGCCTACATAAAGAATATGGCACGCTCGATGCGTCCCGGATAAGGAGGTTGAGAGGATGAGCTACGCTATTTATCAGCATTTTCCTGTGCTGGCGATAATGACGCTTTTCGTTGGAGCCTTCCTTGTAACTCTGTTTGGACGATTCAAGACAGCGCGCACCGTGATCGTATCTCTGGCTGTTCTCATAAGCTTCGGCATGATGGCGGCGCTGATTAAGCCTGTCATGATCGATGGAGAGATTATCACCTACTGGATGGGCAACTGGAAGCCCGTTTCCGGCTATGCAATCGGAATCGCAATCGAGGTTGATGCGCTCTCGTTGTTCTTTGGCCTGCTTATCTCGCTTGCGGTCATGCTCTCGGGGTTTTACTCCTTCAAGTACATGACTCAGGACGATTCTCTGTCCTCTTATTTCACGCTCTATCTGATGCTGGCGGGTGGCGTTATGGGCATAGTGCTCTCAGGCGACCTGTTTAACATCTACGTGATGCTCGAGGTCATGACCTTCGCTGCTGTGGCCCTGACGGCGTTTCGAAGCTGGAACCCCAACGCGCGCGAGGCGGCCTTCAAGTATCTTGTTGTCGGATCAATCGGCTCAACTTGCGTCCTGCTCGGCACGGCGCTGGTCTATGCCCAGTGTCACACACTGAACCTGGCGCAGATCTCCGCTGTTCTGCCCGGAAACCTGAACCCGACAATGATCCTTGCCTTTGCCCTCCTGTTCACGGGCTTTGGTGTGAAAAGCTTCATGTTCCCGTTCCACCCCATCGCGGCGGACGCCCATGGCGCGGCACCCAGCTCTGTCTCGGTTCTGATCTCCGGCGTCTTCACCAAGACCGGTGTCTACGGCATTATAAGAGTCAGCTACTTCCTGTTCCGCAGCATGGGCCTGGGCAGCATGCAGACCGCACTCGTGTTCATCGGCTGTCTGTCCATGTTCGTGTGCGTCACCATGGCACTTAATCAGCACGACTTTAAGCGCCTGCTGGCATTCCACAGCATTTCCCAGATCGGCTACATACTGACCGCTCTCGGGCTGTGCTCCGCCCTGGGCATTGCCGGCGGACTCTATCACGCAATTAACCACACCCTGTTTAAGGGTCTGCTCTTCCTCACCGCCGGTGCGGTGCTCTACGCCACGGGTACGACCTATCTTGATAAGCTAGGCGGACTGGCCAGGAAAATGCCGCAAACGGCGGCGCTGTTCATGGTCGGCGCTCTCTCGATAAGCGGTATTCCGCCGTTTAACGGCTTCGCATCAAAGTGGATGATTTATCAGGCCACATATGAGAAGGCGGCAAGCAGTGGAAGCATCGGATACGCTCTTGTCACGGTGCTCGCGGTTGTCACAAGCGTCATGACGCTTGCGTCCTTCATCAAAGTTGGACAGTCCGTGTTCTTCGGTCAGCTTCCGCTCGAGTATGAAAATGTCAAAGAGACTCCGCTGTCGATGCGCATACCCATGTGGATAATGGCGGCCCTGTGCTTCCTGACCGGCGTGTTCCCGAACCTGATGCTCAAGTATCTGATTCTGCCTGCTACAAATGCTATCGCAAATGTGACGGGCTACATAGATGCCGCCATGGGTGCGGGCTATGCTGCCGCTAACCTCCGGGATGCCGCACCCTTTATAGAAAACAGCAGTTATCTGGGTACCTGGAACCCTGTAGCCTGGCTAATTCTCTTTGTGGTCATGTTTGCGGCTGTCTGCATCGTGGCTCTTATGGGCAGGGGCTCAAAGGGGGCGAGGACTGAAAGCGTCGATGCCAAGCACGATATCTATTTTGGTGGTGAGAAAAACAGTTTCTCCCACGTTGCCTCTGCAGACCTGTTCTGGGGCTTCAAGCACAACTTCCGTCACTATCTGGGCTTCGTGTCCAAGGCGCACAGCGGAATTGTAAACGATTATGTAACATGGGGCGTCGTCATGCTGGCGGTCGTCATCGTGTACAGCTTCATATTTATGTGAGGAGGTGGATGAGAAATGGACATACTAATTAAAGCAATAAACATTCTGATATTCCCGGGTCTTCTGTTCTCCTCCGTCTTCGGACTTTGGCTCGCAGGCATCGACCGCAAGGTGGTCGCCCGCATGCAGAAGCGCACAGGCCCTCCTGTTGCACAGCCGGTCTATGACTTCTTTAAGCTTCTCGGCAAGGAAACCATCGTCCCGTCCAGTGCTGCGCGAATGACATTTTTGATCGCGCCGTATGTCGGACTGGTGAGCCTGGTTGTGACGGTGCTGTTCATCCCGATAGGTGGAGTGCAGGCCTTCACAGGCATGGCGGACACAGTGGTTATCCTCTATCTGCTGACAGTGCCCTCACTGGCTATGATTTTCGGCGGCTCCGCCTCCGGCTCACCTTTTGCCGGCGTCGGAATTTCCCGCTCCATGGTCGCCATAATGGCATACGAGCTGCCCCTGATTCTTATAATCCTGGCAGTTGGCAAGGCGGCTGGTGGCAGGGGTGTCACGTTCTCACTTCAGCAAATAACATTCGTTCAGCAGCTTACGGGATCATTCCTTTTCGACTGGCGTCTCATCCCCGCGGCGATTGCGATGTTATTTGTAATCCCCTGCGAGGTTGGCGCTCACCCGTTTGACGTTGGTGAGGCTGAGACGGAAATATGCGAGGGTCCGCTCATTGAATATACCGGCGCTCCGCTGGCAGTGTTCAAGCTGTCCCACGCGATCAAAATGTTTGTCATGACGGCGCTGTTTGCGGCCCTTTTCCTCGGCGGCATCAGCACGGGCTTCGGCTGGCTCAATGTCATCGTTGCGCTGGCAATCTGCGCAGTATTGACAATCGTAAGCATGACAGTTCTGCACGCTATTTGCGCCCGACTCAAGGTCGAGCAGGTCTTCAAATTCTTCTGGACGGTTGTGGGTGGCCTCGCGCTTGTGAGCCTCATACTCGTCTGGATGGGAATATAAGGGGGAGGACTAATGTTCAAGAAACTCATAGATAATTCAGCGGCCAGGAGCCCGTGGCTGTTCCACCTGAACGCCGGCTCATGTAACGGCTGTGACATTGAACTGGTCGCCGTATTAACTCCCCGATATGACGCGGAGCGGCTCGGCTTCAAGCTCGCCGGCACACCCAGACACGCCGACATCGTCGTCGTCTCCGGGCCGATAACAGCCCAGAGCAAGGACAGGGTCATCCGCACTATCGAGCAGGTGCCCGATCCCAAGGTCATCGTGACACTGGGAAGCTGCCCGCGCTCCGGCAACGTGTTCAAGGGCAGCTATTCAGTCGCCGGCCCGCTGGACAAATACTTTCCCATCGACGTTTCCATCGCCGGCTGCGCCCCAAAGCCCGAGGCAATAATTGACGGACTTGCAATGGCGGCGCAAATACTCAAGGAGAAAAGGGGGGCTAAATAAATGTTGCCATTTATAAAGGAAGCCATAACCCAGCTTTTCTCAAAGCCCAGCACCGAGGGCTATCCCGCTGTGCCCAAGGAAGCACCAGAGGGCTATCGCGGACGTATTGCGTTCCACCCTGACAAGTGTATTAACTGCGCCATGTGCGAGCGCGTCTGCGCCGGTGGAGCGATAAGCACCAGCAGCGTGGAGGTCGAGGGCGGATTCAATATAACCCGTAGCTTTGACCTCGGCTCCTGCACCTTTTGTGCCTGTTGCGCGGACTTTTGCTCGACCAAGGCCATAGAGCTCACAACGGACTACCATATGGTGGCACGCTGTGCGGATGACCTTATTGTCAAGGGTACATACTTCAAGAAAAAGCCCGCGCCGAAGGCGGCACCTGCTCCCAAACCCACAGCTGACCCCGTTTCTGCAGCGCCTGAGGCGGCCGAAGCGCCCAAGGCCCTTGAGCCGCGGGACGACGGCAAGCCCGTTAATGACATCTCCAAGTGCATTTTCTGCGGCATCTGTGCCAAGAAGTGCCCTGTTGAGGCAATTGCGGTTGACCGCGCCTCAAAAAGCTGGCTGCTAGATGAAGAAAAGTGCATTGCCTGCGGCAATTGCGCCGAGGCGTGCCCTAAAAAATCAATTATCATTTAAAGCAATGTGTTCCATTTTTCGGGAAGGTGGCATGATTTCGCATATGCCGCCTTTTCCCGCCGGATGTAGCATGAAATGAAAATAGGCAGCAAGCATAAATGCTTGCTGCCTATTTCTATTTCGCAAAATGAGTGGAGCGTTTAGCTCTGATATTCAAATTCGATGTCGTAGATGTTGACTGTGTCGCCGTCGGCTATGCCCATATCTTCCATGCGGTCAAAAATTCCGGCATTGCGGAGTGAGCGGTCAAAGTACATCCGACTCTCATAATCG
>CAZHUG010000056.1:0-14208 GCA_964535405.1 uncultured Oscillospiraceae bacterium
TGGACTATGACAATGCCAGAACCCGCGCGAATATGGAGATATCCGGCGCGGAGGCGGTGGAGCTGAAGTCCCCGCTGGAGCTGTTCTCCGAGCTCTACAAAAAGCAGAATAACAGTGAAATGAGTGCTGAGCAGGAGCACTTCATAACCGGGCTTATTGCGGATATTTGGGGGGCGGAGAAATGAGACCTAGAAAGCTTACAATCTCGGCCTTTGGCCCCTATGCAGGAAAAACCGTGCTGGATATGGACAAGCTCGGCACAAGCGGGCTGTATCTCATAAGCGGCAAGACGGGCGCGGGCAAGACGAGCATATTCGACGCGATAGCCTTTGCTCTGTTCGGCGAGGCGAGCGGCGACACAAGAGAGCCTTCCATGCTGCGCTCGAAGAACGCAAAGCCCGAGGTGCCGACCTTTGTCGAGCTGCTGTTCGAGTATTCGGGCCTTGAGTATGCTATCCGTCGCAACCCGGCCTATGAGCGCCCGTCCCGGCGCGGCGCAGGCATGACCCAGCAGGCGGCAGACGCCGAGCTCATCATGCCGGACGGCAGTGTCATAACGAAGGTCAAGGATGTCACAGCCGAGGTGCGCAATATTCTCGGCGTGGACCGAAGTCAGTTTTCCCAGATAGCCATGATAGCTCAGGGCGACTTTAGAAAGCTGCTGTTTGCCTCGACAGACGATAGAAAAAACATATTCCGACAGATCTTCAAAACGGATAACTATCAGAAGCTTCAGGACAGGCTGAAGTCTGCCTCGGCTGATTTAAACACACGGCGCCAGACACTGGAGGACAGCATTCGCCAGTATGTTGACGGGATCGTCTGCGACGCCCAGGACGAGCTCGCGGCAGAGCTCGTGTCCGCGCAGGCGGGCAAGCTGCAGGCGACTGATGTGCTTGAGCTTATCGGAAGGATAATCGCGGGCGACGAGCAGACGGCTCGGCTGCACGCAGCTCAAATTGCGGATCTGGAGGAGCAGCTTTCGGCAATTAATCTGCGACTGGACAGGGCCTGCGAGCACGAGCGTGCCCGCACGGCGCGGGACACTGTGCAGGCAGCCATTTGCGAGAAGGAGCCGGAGCTTGAAGGGCTTGCCGCCCAGCTCGAATCCGAGCAGGGAAGGCAGGGCGAGCGCGATGCGCTTTCCGACCGTTTGAGCCGAGAGAAAAGCCTGCTGCCAAGCTATGACGAGCTCGAAACAGCCCGCGCAGAGCTTACAAAAGGGCGGGCAGAGCAAGAGGCAGGCTCTGAGCTCATATCGCGGAAGAAGCTGGAACAGCAGAGCGGGCAGGACGTACTTTCCAAGCTTCGTGGAGAGCTCGAGGCTATACGTGACGCAGGCGAGCAGAGGCAGAGCCTTTTGAGCCGGAAATCAAAGATCGAAGATCAGGAAAAAGGGCTCGATGCGCTGCTTGCGGCACTTTCTGGGCACAGGACGCTCGCCGGAAAATACGAGGACGCACAGGCGGCATATTTGAAGGCTCGACAGGACGCAGCTGACAAGAGTGCCGAGCACGAGAGATTGAACCGCGCCTTTCTCGACGAGCAGGCGGGCATCATTGCCGGGTCGCTCTCAGACGGAGAGCCTTGCCCGGTCTGCGGCTCCCGTGCGCATCCAAAGCCTGCTGTCAAAACTGAAAACGCGCCCAGCGAGGCCGAGCTCGAACGTGCAAAACGGCAGGATGCACAGGCCGCGGCGCTCGCTTCGGAGCTCAGCACAGCTGCCGGAGCACTTGGGGCGGAGGCTGGAGCAAAGCGCACTGAGGCAAATAAACAGGCGATAGATCTCGGCTTTGACTGCCCGTTTGGGGAGCTTTTTACGGCGCTGGAGTCGAGACTCGCCGAGCTCAATCCCATGAGCTCACAGATAGATTTGCAGCTTGAGGCCGAGGAGAAAAAGCTGCGCCGTGCCGCCGAGCTCACAGGCCTAATTGCCGATGCCGAGGCACGGCAGGAGACACTGGGGCTTGAGCTTGCGCAGGCGGCGCTTGAGCTCGCGGTGCTCGAGACTGAGTTGCGGGAAAAGCGAAAGGCGGCCGACGCGCTGCGCTCCGGTTTGGAGTATGAGAGCAAAACCGAGGCCGAGGAGCATGTGCGCGTGCTCGACGAGCGTAAAACTGCCTTGCAAACTGCGCTGAACGCCGCGCAGGACGCTCACAGTGACTGCAAGGCTGAGCTGGAGCGCCTCCGTGGTCAGCTCCTGAGCCTCAGCGCCCGGCTTGAGGGAACGCCGGAGCTCGATATTGAGGCAGAGCGCGGCGCTCAAGCGGCGCTCGGCGCTCGGAAGCTTGCGGCAAACCGCGCGCTCACGACGGTATCCACCAGACTCGGCAGCAACAGCGCCGCGGAGAAAAATATCCGAAGTCAGACGGCAAAGCTTCGAGAGACCGAAGAAAAATGGATATGGGTCAAGTCGCTGTCTAATACGGCCAACGGAAATATCTCCGGCAAGGAGAAAATTATGCTTGAGACTTACATACAGATGACGTATTTTGACAGCATACTGAGGCGTGCAAATACGCGCTTCATGATGATGTCCGGCGGTCAGTATGAGCTCAAGCGGCGCGTGGAGGCGGAAAATAACCGCAGTCAGAGCGGGCTTGCGATAGACGTGATTGACCACTATGCCGGCTGCGAGCGCAACGTCGAGACGCTCTCGGGCGGAGAGCAGTTCATGGCGTCGCTGTCGCTGGCGCTGGGCATGTCGGACGAGATTCAGTCCAACGCAGGCGGGGTTCAAATTGACAGCATGTTCGTGGATGAGGGCTTTGGCTCACTTGACGAGCAGTCGGTGCAGCAGTCGGTGAGGGCGCTGGCGGGTCTGGCGGACGGCAAGCGGCTGGTGGGACTGATATCGCATGTGTCACAGCTCAAGGATCAGATTGACCGGCAAATCGTGGTCACAAAATCGCCCGGCGGCGACAGCAGTGTGGAGATAGTTGTGTAATTATCACAGCAAGACGCGCGGCTTATACGCGTCCGGACATTGTTAACGTATAATATATGATGTAAATATGCCCAATTATATCTAATTTATGGAAATTTACTGCCTAAATTACAGCAATTTAGATGATTGACTAAGTTTTCGACTGTCAATTGTGATATTTGTAGGTTTACTTTAGTGGCAAAATGTCGTAGAATAAAAGGAATCCATGGCGTCGTGGCACTCCATTTCAATGCCCCGGCGTACAGAAAAGAAGGAGGAGCAACCGCGTGCTTGCGGTGCGTCAGTGTGGAGACCTGGCGTAATGCCCCGATTGTTTACCAACCGGCGGCGAGGCGCGTTTTGCGGAGGCTGGCGCGTCAAAGCAAATGAAATGGCAGATGTAACACTGAAAAACGTCAAGAAGATCTATCCGAATGTAGCGGGTGAGAGCAAAAAGAAGAAGGTCAAAAAGGGCGAGACCCCTGTGGTTGAAGAGGAGAACAAGGTAAATCTTCAAATCACCGATAAGGGCGTTGTCGCCGTGCAGGAGTTCAATCTGGAAATTGCAGATAAGGAATTCGTCGTTTTGGTCGGACCCTCCGGCTGCGGAAAGTCCACTACCCTGCGCATGATCGCCGGCCTTGAGGAAATCACAGAGGGCGAGATCAGTATAGACGGCAGAATTGTAAACGACGTCGCACCCAAGGACAGAGACATAGCCATGGTCTTCCAGAACTATGCACTGTACCCCCACATGACCGTATATGAGAACATGGCATTTTCCCTCAAACTCAAAAAGGTAGATAAGAAGACGATTGATGAAAAGGTGCGTCAGGCAGCTGAGATTCTGGATATCACCAGCTACCTCAACCGCAAGCCGAAGGCTCTGTCCGGCGGTCAGCGTCAGCGTGTCGCGATCGGCCGCGCCATTGTGCGTGAGCCCAAGGTATTCTTAATGGACGAGCCGCTGTCAAACCTCGACGCGAAGCTGCGTAACCAGATGCGTGCTGAGATCATAAAGCTGCGCCAGAGAATTAACACCACCTTTATATATGTAACACATGACCAGACTGAGGCCATGACCCTTGGTGACCGTATCGTTATCATGAAGGACGGCTTCATACAGCAGATCGGCACGCCTCAGGAAGTCTTTAACAGCCCTGCAAACCAGTTTGTCGCAAGCTTCATCGGCACACCGCAGATGAACTTCTTCGACGCTGAGCTTAAGAAGAATGGCGACACATACTCCATCAACCTCTACGGAGCGGAGTTTGCCATCTCTGAGGAGAAGCAGGCAAAACTGCGTGCAAATAATGCGGTCGCCGGTCCTGTCGATATGGGCGTCAGACCTGATCACATCACCCTGTGCGAAAAGGGTGTCGCGAGCAGCGTGAATGCCAAGGTCGATGTATCAGAAATGATGGGCTCCTCTATTCACCTGCATACCAATGCTCATGGCAAGGATGTGGTCATGGTCATCGCGACTGTTGACCTTAAGGAAGATGCAAAATTGGGCTTCCGCTACGAGGACGAGGTGAATTTCACCTTCGGAGGCAACGCAATCCACATTTTCGACAAGGAAAGTGGTTTCGCACTAACTTGATAATGTACGATTTAATCATCGGAGACGCATAAAAATTCGGCAAAATAGACGAATGTTTGTGGAAAGCAGCTCTTTGAGCTGCTTTCCTTGTTTAAATCAATGGTGGTTTACATGAAATTTGCAAGTCTGGACAGCCTAAAATTCACATTTTCGCCAATATACTGAAAACCTTCACTGACAGCGAGCGAAAAGACACTTTTGGACTATTATAATGAACGCCGCTTTTGTATAAAATGTTAAAATACGACAGTATATAAATATGTTGCTATAATTTACATAGCGTTGAGCAGCGTGAGGTAAGAAAAATGCGCGAGGACTACCGAGAAAAATTTAGAGTATTGGGACTGAAAATTGCCTATTTTAGAAAGCTCAAGGGCCTGACTCAGGAGCAATTTGCAGAGGCGATCGGCAGAAGCGTCAGCTTCGTCAGCCAGATTGAAGCAAACAACTCCTCGTATGTCAAAGGTGTGTCCCTTGAGACACTTTTCATGATGAGTGATAAGCTGGAGGTCCCGGTTTCCAAGCTTTTTGATGAGAGCTGACGGATGGTAACACGTAAGTATGTAAAGGACTATAAGTTTTCTGAAAGCGTAACGGAAGGCGGCAAAATTAAAACCGAAGCCGTATACGTTGGGGACTATTTTCGTTTTGTTGATCCCAAGGCGGCGGCGAAAATCAGAAAATATTTATTACCGCTGACGATATTGGCATGGATACTGTATATAATTCCACTTTTTCCCCTGACTGCCGCAATGCACCTTATGTATGTTGCTCTGCCATATGCCTTTGCAGCATTGCCGCTCGGCTATCTGACTGCCTCTGCCGTCTGGTTTTTGCGAGACAAGGAACCGCTTGTACGTTCTCAAGCAGATAAAATATCGACCAGAATCCCAATTTGCACGACCTGGACAATGATCCTGACCGGCATCGCCCTCGTGGGTGAAATTGTGACCGCTATCGCAGATCCCGGACGAATGCTGGTATGGGACATAGCCTTTTCTGTTTGCACCGCCGCAGTTTTCGGCATAGCCGTCTGGGTGTTTTCTCACCGGGCGGATCTGAAAACCAAGAAAACAGAAAAGAAATAATATTGTATTATACGCGAAAGCGTTTAATAAAAAAACTATTCCTGAGAAGGAGGAAAAATGAAAATGAGCAAAAATCTTAAGAAAGTACTGTCTCTGCTTATGGCTATGGCAATGGTGTTTGCGTTTGCCGCCTGTGGCGAAGCCCCGACCAAAACACCTGATCCCGGAGCTGAGGGTACCCCGACTCCCGATGTATCAGAGCCCACAACACTGGTTGTCGGCTACGACTACTTCTCCCAGAAGTTCAGTCCGTTCTTTGCCAAGACCTCTTATGACCAGGACGCCCACGAAATGGTCGGCGTCGCCCTTGTAGGCAACGATCGCGCAGGTGAACTGGTTCTCAACGGTATTAAGGGTGAGACCAAGTCATTCAATGGCGTTGATTATTTCTACGATGGAATGGCTGACATAGTCATCACTCAGAACGCAGATGGCACTGTCGATTACGACGTCACCATCCGTGAGGATATCGTTTTCTCCGATGGCACCCCTTTGACCATCGCTGACGTTATCTTCAACATGTACGCTCTGTCTGACCCCACCTATGATGGCAGCTCCACCTTCTATGCAGTTCCCATCGAGGGCATGAGCGAGTATCGTGCCGGCATGGCTCTGCTCTCCAACCTGATTCTTGCAGCAGGCGAGGAGAATGCCGACTTCACATTCTGGACTGAAGATCAGCAGACAACTTACTGGGCCGCATTCTACGCCGCTGGCGAGAAGTTTGCCCAGGAGATCGTCGATTACTGCATCGCCGCCGGCGCTGCCACCGACGTTGCTGGGGCTGCTGGCGCCTGGAACCTCGGCGAGCTTCCTGCCGACGCAACAGCCGCTGACCTTTTTGCCCTCATCGTTGAGCTTTACGGCTATGACGTTTCCGATGACGGCATGAATGCTGAGACCGCCGGAACTGATATCACTGAGCTTATCAATGCGGAGCTGGGCGACGCAGCCGCTGAATACGCAGTCGGTGTTACCACCGGTGAGAGTGCTGCAAACATTTCCGGTATCGTCAAGACCGGTGACAACAGCGTCCGCGTTACCACCACCGAGTTTGCTGCCAACGCTATCTATCAGATCGGTGGAGTCATAGTTGCTCCCTTGCATTACTACGGCGACGCTTCCATGTATGACTATGACAACAACTCTTTCGGCTTCACCAAGGGCGACATGTCCCTGATAAAGGCTAAGACCACCGTTCCCCTGGGCGCCGGCCCCTACGTATTCGACAGCTTTGAGAATGGTGTTATCACCTATCACGCAAACGAGCTGTACTACAAGGGCGCACCCAAGACCGACTTCGTCCTGTTCCAGGAAGTTGCCGCACCGGATAAGCTGTCCGGTCTTACCTCCGGTCAGTTCGACATTACTGACCCGTCCTTCTCCGCTCAGACCGTTGGAGACATCATGGAAAACAACTCCAATGGCGAGCTTACCGGCGACGTTATTACAACCAGCACTGTCGACAACCTCGGCTATGGCTACATAGGCATTTGCGCCGCCACCATGAACGTTGACGGCGTGAAGGACAGCGATGCTTCCAAGGCGCTTCGCAAGGCATTCGCCACACTGCTTGCCGTGCATCGCGACACCGTTATTAACTCCTACTATGGCGAGCGTGCCAGCGTCATCCAGTACCCCATCTCCAACACCTCTTGGGCGGCTCCCCGTCCTGCAGACGAGGGCTACGAGCTTTCATACTCCAATGATGTCGATGGCAACCCCATCTTCACCGAGGGCATGAGCGACGAGGATAAGTATGTTGCAGCTCTTGACGCAGCCGTTGGCTTCTTCAAGGCCGCGGGCTACACCTATGACGAGGCCTCCGGCACCTTCACCGCGGCACCTGAAGGCGCTTCCCTTGTTTACGAAGCAATGATTCCTGGCGACGGCGTCGGTGATCACCCCTCCTTTGGCGTGCTGACCGCAGCCAAGGAGCAGCTTGCAACCATCGGCATCACCCTTGATATTGCTGACCTTGCCAACTCTAACGACCTGTGGACAGCTCTTGAGTCCGGCAACTGCTACATCTGGGCCGCCGCTTGGGGCGCAACCATCGATCCTGACATGTATCAGGTTTATTACAGCAACAACATTGTTGGCCTTGAGGGCAGCACCGGCTCCAACCACTACAGCATCCAGGATGAGACCCTTGATGAACTGATTATGGCAGCACGTCAGAGTGCTGATCAGAGCTATCGCAAGACCACATATAAGCAGTGCCTCGAGATTATCCTCGACTGGGGCGTTGAGATTCCCACCTATCAGCGTCAGAACGCGATCATCTTCTCCACCGAGCGCGTCAACATGGCAACCGTGACCCCCGATATCACCACCTTCTACGGATGGATGAGTGAGGTAGAGAACATCGAGGTCAACTAAGCCTAGAGGTATAAAAAGACTAACTTGAAACACCCTATAAGGGCTATGGGCGCATGTTTTTGCGCCCATAGCCCACAGGCTGTCAAAGGAGTCCTCTGGGGGACTTCTTTGACAGCCTGTGGGCGGAATCTATCAGCAACTGGCGCACCAATGGTGTGTCGCTGTATAACTATTGGTGGTGGAATAAAATGGGAGAATTCCTGATCAAACGCATATTATTGTGCATTTTGATACTTTTCTTTGTAATGTTTATTGTATATACACTCATGTATTGTCTGCCGACGAGCTATGTTGAAACAATGGCACGTGAGCTTGCAACTCAACCCGGAAGCTTAAAATCTGCAGCTGAGTGGCTCGAAGAGCTCAATGTAAGGTATGGCTTTGACAAAGGGATCGTGGGTGGTTATTTTCAATGGATAAAAACTGCTATTCGCGGTGAGTTTGGCGATAGCTGGCAGTGGACCCTTCCTGTTGTGGAAGTGTTTAAAATCAGTATTGGCTACAGCTTCTGGCTGGGCTTTGTTTCGATGGTACTACAGGTAGCCATAGCTATACCCCTCGGTGTTGCTGCGGCGAGAAAGCAGTACAGCGCTACAGACTACACAGTAACTGTAATAGCACTCATAGGTATGTCAATGCCGACCTTCTTCACAGCAACGCTGCTGAAGCTTGTATTTGGTGTACATTTAGGTTGGTTCGATATTATCGGTATGCAGGGCAGAAACTATCATCTGCTCAGCCCCGCTGGGCAGTTTCTTGACGTGTGCAAGCACTTCGTCCTGCCTACGGCAACGTTGGTTATAGTAGGCATTGGTTCCCTGATGCGTTATACAAGAACAAATATGTTGGAGGTTTTGAGCTCCGACTATATTCGTACGGCCAGAGCTAAGGGCCTTTCTGAAAGCCGCGTCATTAACCGTCATGCCTTTAGAAATACACTTATCCCCCTTGTCACCATTCTGGGCGGCTCTCTGCCCGGGCTGTTTTCGGGTGCGCTTATAACCGAGACTCTTTTCGCAATACGCGGCATCGGATATAACTCTTACTACTCGATGACAACGGGTGATATACCCTTTACAATGTTCTATCTGGCGTTCATTTCGATTTTGACGCTGCTTGGCAACCTTATCTCAGACGTTCTGTACGCCGTTGTCGACCCCCGCGTCCGCGTGCATTGATAGGAGGGACGATGATATGAAGCAGAGAAACAGTGCAAGCCTGAATGAGGCTCTAAAAAGAAGAGAAGAGGACGAGCGCGACAGACGTCTGGCTGACATCGGCGAGGGTGAAGAGACTATTTTGGCGCTGGACGATACCCAGCGCGTAAAAGTTCTGTCTCCGGGACGCCTGGTATCTAAGCGCTTTTTTAAGAACAAACTGGCAATGGTTGGACTCGGAATACTGATATTCATGTTTTTGTTTGCCTTCCTGTTCCCCTTGTTCTACCCCTACTCTCAGACACAGATATTCTATAAGTATGGCGAGCTCGCCATTGATTATGCCAACGCCACTGAGAGAAAGGAAAACGTGTCCTACACTCTTGATCCCGATGTCGATATACACTATTCGGTAGCAAACCGCCTGAACTCATATATAACTGAGATGGAGAGCTCCGGCAGGAGCTCAATGCCGGTGTATGATCAGGAGGGCACGGAATATATCGTTGAGAAGCTTGGTGACAAGGTTTATACCCTGTCTGCCGCTGACTTTAATGAATTTGCTTACTATTATGAGAGCGCCAAGGTTGCGACCTATGACAGGCTTGGCAAGAGCTTTAGCTGGAACGGCACAGTACTGGAAGAGGATTTTCAGGAAGCCGCTGCCGCTGCCGTAGAAGCAAATAAAGATAGTTTCAAGCTTGATGACACAGAGTATTCAATCACCCCGGGCAAGAAAAACAAGTTTAATATAACCCGCAACAATGCTGACATCGAGTACCTGGGCAAGGAAGCCGGAGCAGGCTTCTCCGCAGCTGTTGATGATGCACTGGCAAGTGGTGAGGACTCCTTCCAGTTCGGGGGCGAGACTTATAGCCTGCGCAGCATGTCCGGCGGATATGCCATCGGCACAGAAGGCGAAAAAGTTGTTGCCACCGTGGCGTCAAGCTTTGTCTTCGACGCAGTTGATTCGTCAAAATCCATATCAAATGAGTTTAAGGCTATGGCGCTTATGGCTCTGTATGGCAGTGAAGGTTTCACTTTTGATGGAGAAAAATACAGCATCAGTGACGGCGACGAGGGAATCATTGTTGCTGACGCAGCCGGCAATGATCTTGCTGCCGTCAACACCTATGCCATTCGCCGCTACAGCGGTGAGGACACTCTGTCTATAGAGTTTAAAGAAAAAACTCAGACTATAATCGAGCACATGGTTGAAAATAACCTCGTATCAGAGTCGTTTACCCAGTCAATACCTGAGCTCGACGCAACCGCGAACTATATCTACAATGAGGACGGCTCCATCAAGTATGTAGATACTGATTTCACTATCACTCGCAATAACGACAGCTATGTTCTCAAGTGCCCGCAGACAACATATCTAATTGATATCTACGCTGAACCATCATCGCAGAATCCCTTTGGAACCGACGGCGACGGTATGGATATCCTTTCCCGTATGATGTACGGTGGCAGAATATCGCTTATGGTAGGTTTTGTTGTCGTCATATTGGAGATGATACTTGGAATAATAATGGGTGGTATTGCCGGCTTCTTTGGCGGCTGGATTGATACCCTTATCATGCGACTAGTTGATGTTTTCTACTGTATACCCTCTATGCCTATACTAATTATCACGGGTGCATTTCTTGACTCCCTGAGGGCTACGGCGTATGTACGCCTGCTGTGGATGATGGTAATTCTTGGAATTCTCGGCTGGGCAGGAGTCGCGCGTCTTGTTCGCGGCCAGATCCTCTCCCTGCGTGAGCAGGAGTTCATGGTCGCAGAGGAAGCCACAGGAATGAGAGCCTCGGTGCGTATTTTCCGTCACCTGGTGCCCAACGTCATGCCTCAGCTGATTGTTTCTGCCACAATGGGACTCGGCTCTGTTATTATAACCGAGTCAACGCTGTCCTTCCTCGGACTCGGCGTTAAGCACCCGATGGCGTCTTGGGGAACGATGATTAACTCCGTCACCGGTTCCGCTGAGGATATGGTCAGGTACGCATATATTTGGATTCCCGTCGGACTGCTCATCTGCTTGACCGTCATTGCGTTCAACTTTGTTGGAGACGGTCTGCGTGACGCGTTTGACCCGAAAATGAAGTAGGAGGGGGGAGAAAAATGTCGAATAACGAAAAGAAAACTTCTTATATTTCCGGAAGAGAATCTGCAAAGATTACGAAATTTAACCGCAAACTGACACGCCGCCTTGAAAAGCAGCGCGCAAACAAGAGTGCCTCCCCGTCTCTCTACACGACGACCATGAAGGACGACAATAACATAGTGGAGTTTGACAACGTCTGCACCTATTTCTTCACAGATGTGGGTACGGTTAAGGCAGTTGACGGCGTCAGCTTCGATGTTCCAAAGAGTTCCACAGTTGGTATCGTTGGCGAGTCCGGTTGCGGAAAGAGCGTGACAAGTCTCTCTCTGATGCAGCTTCTGCAGCGTCCTCAGGGTCAGACTGTCGGCGGAGAAATCCGCTTCAATATGGGTGAAGGCACAGCGTATAACATTGTCAACACACCCACTAAGGAAATGATGGCACTGCGCGGCAATATGATGTCGATGATCTTTCAGGAGCCCATGACCAGCCTCAACCCTGTTTTCCGTTGTGGAAACCAGGTTGACGAGGTCATTGAGCTGCATAACCCGGAAATGAGCAAGGAAGACGTCAAAAACCGCACTATTGACATGATAAAGCTCGTTGGTATCGCCAATGCGGAGGGCGTTTATCAGATGTATCCTCATGAGCTCTCCGGCGGAATGCGCCAGCGTGTCATGATTGCGATGGCACTGGCCTGCAGCCCGAGCCTGATCATAGCTGACGAGCCCACGACGGCTCTTGACGTTACTATTCAGGCGCAGATTCTTGAGCTGCTCAGGGGACTCAAGGACAAGATAAACAGCTCTATTATGCTCATAACCCATGACCTTGGCGTTATTGCCAGTATGGCGGACTATGTCGTTGTCATGTATGCCGGTCGTGTCGTTGAAAAGGGAACAACTGAGGAAATTTTCCACAATCCCTGCCACCCGTATACCCTCGGCCTTATGAAGTCCAAGCCAATTGTCGGACGTAAGGTTGAGCAGCTGTATAATATCCCCGGCAATGTGCCCAACCCCGTTAACATGCCCAACTACTGCTATTTCCGCGACCGTTGCGAGATGTGCGTGGAAGGATGCAGCGGTGAGTATCCCCCTGAGATCAAGATCAGCGATTCACACTCTGTGTCTTGCTGGAAATTTGAGAACGAGGGCCAGATAATGGGATATCCTAAACCTGTGAACGTGGAGGAGCTATAAAATGGAACAAGTTAATGTAAAGGCTCCCGAGACGGAAAGCGAGTACCTGGTAGAGGTTAAAAACCTTGTAAAATGGTTCCCGATAAAGTCCAGCTTTTTTAAGCGCACCATCGGCAATGTCCGCGCAGTTGATGGAATTTCCTTCAAGATTAAGCGCGGCCAGACTATGGGTCTTGTCGGTGA
Source organism: uncultured Oscillospiraceae bacterium (assembly GCA_964535405.1). GTDB lineage: Bacteria > Bacillota > Clostridia > Oscillospirales > Oscillospiraceae > Scatomorpha. The sequence continues at coordinate 12,649 of CAZHUG010000056.1, forward strand.
GTCCGGCTGCGGCAAGTCCACGGCGGGCAGAACCATGCTGCGTCTGATCGAAAAGACCTCCGGTGAGGTCTGGATTGACGGCAACGAGGTTTTCTCAATGTCCAGGGACGAGCTTCGCAAGCTGCGTCCGCGCGCCCAGATAATTTTCCAGGACCCGTACTCCAGCCTGTCTCCCCGTATTCCCGTTGGTGAGATAATCGGCGAGGCGGTGCGTGAGCATAATATTGTCCCGCCGGAAGAGCACGAAGAGTATATCACACGTATCATGAAAGCCTGCGGCCTGCAGGAGTATCATAAGGATCGCTATCCTCATGAGTTCTCCGGTGGACAGCGCCAGCGTATCTGCATTGCACGTGCGCTTGCTCTGAACCCCGACTTCATTGTCTGCGACGAGCCGGTCTCTGCGCTGGATGTGTCGATACAGGCTCAGATCATAAACCTTTTGAAGGAGCTTCAGAAGGCCTTCGGCTTCACCTATCTGTTCATTTCACATGACTTGTCTGTTGTTGAGCATATATCTAACTCAGTCGGCGTCATGTATCTGGGAACAATGGTGGAGTATGCGCCCACGGAGAAGGTGTTTAAAACGCCTCTCCATCCCTATACACAGGCACTGTTCTCTGCCATTCCCATCCCGGACCCTGATGTGAAGATGAATCGCATAGTGCTTGAGGGCAGCCTGCCTTCACCTGCAAATCCGCCGTCCGGCTGCAAGTTCCATACGCGTTGCCAGAATTGTATGGATATTTGCAAGGTTGCAGTACCTGAGTGGACTGAGGTTGAGCCTGAGCACTGGTGTGCCTGCCACCTCCATAATAGCCCGGAGCAGCAGGCTACAGCCGAGGCTAAGCTCGAGGGCAAAGCAAATGACAAAGGAAAAAAGAAGTAGGTACAGATGAAAGAGCAGAAAGCAAATGAAGTTAATCATGAGGATGACGGTCGCGTTGTAGCACCGATGAATGTGGATGGCATGCCCTGGTATGTTGAAAAGCCACAGGCAACGGACAGCCAAAGCGAGAGTCAGCCTGTTGAGCTGAGCCGTGAGGAAGTTCGCGCATATCGCAACAGTGCGCTGAAAGCCGGACTGCTTGTGGTCTCCGTGTACGGAGTTGCCGCCCTGCTGTTCATTTTGTTCTGTATTTACGTATGGTTTGCTTGACAGACTCAGTTCTCGGTGTATAATAGTTCGTAATTGAATACCTTATCAAGAGTGGTGGAGGGTCCGGCCCTGTGAAGCCCGGCAACCTGCGAAAGCAAGGTGCTAAATCCGGCGGTGCGAATCGCGAGATGAGGATTAATCCAAAATCAAAGCCGTCGGCAAGTGCCGGCGGCTTTTTTATCCGTTTATAATTTACAAAGGAGATATATGCAATGGCTAATTATTTATTTACCTCTGAATCAGTGACAGAGGGACATCCCGATAAGATCTGCGACCAGATTTCAGATGCAGTTCTTGACGCAATTTTGGAGCAGGATCCGAACGGTCATGTGGCCTGTGAGTGTACTGCGACAACCGGTATGATCTACATAATGGGCGAAATTTCGACGAGCTGCTACGTT
>CAZHUG010000057.1:0-13747 GCA_964535405.1 uncultured Oscillospiraceae bacterium
TTTCGAGACTGCCACCTTCGACCACTCGGACATCTCTCCATAATTCAATTTTATTGACCAAACGGTCATGGACAGCGGAACTGAAAAAACACAGCGCTTGCAAAATTGCAAGAAAACTGCAAGACAGGAATCAAAATCACTGCAAACCCAAAACTGCAAACCCGCATGAACACAGGCTTTTTTAAAGGTAGCCCATCAACAACCACACGCGATTTCGAGTGTCGCACCTTCGACCGCTCGGACAACTCTCCATTGGTGCGTGTGCTATTATACCTACTCCGGGGGAGAAAATCAAGTCGCAATTGAATTTAATCTCACTTTTCATTACAAAAGGCCCCCGGAATTTTCCGGGGGCCTTCCGCTATCTAAAGCTTAAAGCTCTGTGATAATTTGTAACGGGTCTACTTAGTCTACGATTTTATCTATGACGATAAATGCGATCTTGCTTGTCTCAGAGCCGTAGACAGTGATGTTGACGTCAACATCCAGCTCACCTATTGCGTAAGCATTGTTAGCATCAACAACGACACAGTTGTCGGTGAAGTAGTAAACCTGGCCACCAGCAATAACGTAGCTGTCGTCGATGTAGCTTACGGCTAGGGCGGTGCCCTTTTCGGTCTGCACTGCAGCATCTGCGGCCTTGGCAATAACGCCATCGGTCAAAGTCAGGCCAACAACGTCGCCCGCGTTCAAGCTGAGCTCGACGTCCTTGCCGACGTAGTACTGAACCAACTCGCCGCCAACGAAGAAGGAGTGCTTAGTGCCATTGGCATCGGTCTCGCCCTCGCCAGAATATACTGCGTAGTTGACTGCAGTCGAAAGGCTCTTAGGCTGCACAACGAGAATCTCGCTGACTATGCCACCAGAATAAGTGACAATAGCGTTGTACTCGTTAGAACCAGCCGGGAAGTTGGCAATGCCAGTTGCGGTGCTAATGGTGGCAGAAACGGGGTCGCCATTCTTGTCGGATGTACAATTGACAATCTTCAGTACGGTCTTGCTGTTTGCATATAGATTCACTGCTTTGCTACCGTCCATCATAGTCACATTAGCGCTGTTCTTCGTAATTGTAGTTTTATTTGTGGTGGTCTTTGCAACGAGGACATAGTCGCCGTTATCCAGGGTAGCGTAAGAGCAAACTCCGTAATAAGTCTTATCAGTATCGGCCTTTTGGTCAGTGACCGCAACGGAGGAAGCTGCGCCATTGGCATTAGCATAGTAATACTTGTTATCGGTGCCCTTGACGACGGCGCGGTTGACAACCTTAATGGTGCCGGTCTCGAGATCAAGGATCTTAGCCTGTGCTACTGCAGCGGTGGTGTCGCCTTCCTCGAAGAGGCCGCCTCCAATGGACTCTGCAGCCTTTGCAGCGGTCTGAATGACGTAAGCGTGCTTGGTTGCAACAACAGCAGCCTCGCCTGCCTGGACATAAATGACGTTGCCATAGCTGTCATAGTAGAAGGTCTTAACCTGGGTAGCGCTGTTAACCAGCAGACCAGAACCGATAACCAGAGAAGAGTTAGCGGAGAGATAGGTTGCGACGCCGTCAACACGGAAGTAATTGGAGACCGTGGCGACAGCGGTAACATAGCCGGAAACAGCATCTGCCTTGACAACGTTAACTATCTCGTTATCGGTCTTCGTGTAGAGAACAACGTCGTCAGCCTTGAAAGCTGAGGTCGCGTACTCCATGCCGTCAATGACGACGCGGGCGAGCTTTGCATCATCCTTGGAAGTAGCAGCCGTTGCTGCCTTTATGTCGTTCTTGCCGAGCTTTTTGACATAGGTGTCAATGACGATGACGCTATAGGTATCTGTGCCGGTCTTGTAGACCTCAATCAGAGTGCCCTGTGCGCCGATCTCGGTGGCGTTGACGCGGTTAACATTCTCGACTTTTAACGCGGTGCCGCCATTTTCAGTAATGTTCAGAGTCACCTTTTCACCAGTCTTGGTGTAGCCAAGAGCAGAGACGATCTTGCCATAGGTGGTCTCGGCGGTGAAGGACTTAACTGCCTTGGGGGCAAACTTGGCATAGACGACCTTGGCGCTGCCGGTCTTGCCGTTGGTGTAGACAGTGGAAGCGCGGCCGAATGCATCCAAGCTGGAGGTCTTGGTCAGACCGAAGATGCTGTCGCCCAGAGAACCGGAGTTGTTGGTCATGGTGGTCAGGATGTTGTCCACTGCGGTGGACTTAATTGCCAGTGCAGTCAGAGCATCGGATCCGGAGTAAAGAACTACACCTGCAGCATCTTTGACTACATAGACGACAGTGGAGCCGGTCTTGCTATAGTCCAGAGCGAGCAATGCCAGCTGGCAAGCCTCTGCACGGGTGATAGCCTTTTCGGGGGACACGCCGATGTTGTTGTCAAAAATTCCTGAGGCCTTAGCAGTGAGGGCGGTGTTGATTGCCCAGCTGGAGCCGTTCAGGCCGGTAGCGTCAGCGTCGAAGCCGACTGCGACAAGAAGCATCTTTGTGAAAGCAGCGCTGGTGAGAACGCCGGCGGGATTGAAGGTCTTGTTGGTGACGCCCTCAACGATCTTGGTGTTGGCGCAGTAGGCAACGAAGCCTGAGCTCCAACGTGTTATTCCGACATCCTCGAAGGGTGCATTAGTCGCCTTGCTGATAAGCTTGGCGCTGTCAGGACCCAACTTGATGAAGGAAACAATCTTTACGGCCTGCTCACGGGTGAGCTCGCCTGCGGGTTTAAAGGTCTCATCGGTCACGCCGTCAATGACGCCCATGCCGGTGAGGAGGGTTATGGCCTCGTAATAGTCGGTAGTTGCGGTTACGTCTTTGAAATCGGCAGATGCGCCGATTGCGCCGAAGCTGACAACCATAACGACTACGAGAACGAGAGCCAGGGTTTTCTTGAGAGTTCTCATATAGAAACTCCTCCTTTGAATAGTACCCCACGAATGGGGTCTTTATATGTACAAGCGCCTGATGGTTCGGATATCCTAAGCCAATCATCAGACGAAGGTACCAGATAAAACGCCGGGGCAGAATGCTTAGACATTCCCGACACCCTAGCAATTGTGATTTTAGCACGGACTTTTTTGCACGTCAACAAAGTCCGGGCTTATGTAACACAACTGAAACACGAGCTGCGAATAACTACACAGCGCGCACATTGGTCCTTGGTGTGCAAACAAACTGCAGGTAGTTTTGTCAATTTTGTCACCTATTTGTAAGCCTTTTCCTCCGCTTCCATGCTCTTCCGGCCGCGCGCTGTGCATAAAAACAGGGGGGAGCCCTAGAAAGCTCTCCCCCCTGCGTCAATCTATGGGCTTACTTGCCCATTATATAATTGTCGATAGACTCTGCTCCCTGTTTGCCCGCGCCCATTGCAAGAATGACCGTGGCAGCGCCCGTGACAGCGTCGCCACCGGCGTAAACTCCGTCGCGGCTCGTCTGCAGGGTGGACTCCTCAACAACAAGGCAGCCCCTGCGGTTGGAATCAAGGCCGGGGGTGGTGCTGCGCAGCAGCGGGTTCGGCGTGGTGCCGATTGCAACGATGACAGCATCCGCCACCATGACAAATTCACTGCCCTCCACCGCGGATACGCCGCGGCGTCCGGATGCGTCAGGCTCGCCGAGCTTCATCTTGACGCACTTGAGGCCCACGACGCGGCGGTTCTCGTCGCCCAGAATCTCCACAGGGTTATTGAGAAGACGGAACTCGATGCCCTCCTCCTCGGCATGGTGAACCTCCTCCGCACGTGCGGGCAGCTCATCCTTGCCGCGGCGGTACACGATGAATACCTCCGCACCCATGCGCTTTGCACAGCGTGCCGCGTCCATTGCGACGTTGCCGCCGCCGATGACGGCGATGCGCTTGGCATCGGACTTTATGGGCGTATCGTAGTCGTCGCGATATGCCTTCATGAGATTTATGCGGGTCAAATACTCGTTTGCGGAGTAGACCCCCAACAGGTTCTCACCGGGAATGTTCATAAACTGGGGCAGGCCGGCACCGGAGCCGATGAACACGGACTCAAAACCATCCTCAAGAAGCTGATCCAGGGTCATGGTGCGGCCGATGATGCAATCCTTGATGAATTTTACGCCGCCGTCCTCGAGATTCTTGATCTCGCGGTCGACTATATCCTTGGGCAGGCGGAATTCGGGAATGCCGTAAGACAAAACGCCGCCGCACTTATGCAGGGCCTCAAAAACCGTGACCTCATAGCCCTTCTTTGACAGGTCGCCCGCGCAGGACAATCCCGCAGGGCCAGCGCCGATAACCGCGACCTTATGTCCATTTGACTCGCGCTTCGCCACAGGCTCTGCCGAGCCGTGCTCGAGATGGTGGTCGGCAACAAAGCGCTCCAGACGGCCGATCGCAACCGGCTCGCCCTTAATGCCGCGCACGCACTTGCTCTCGCACTGGCGCTCCTGCGGGCAGACTCTGCCGCAGACAGCCGCAAGAGAGTTGGTCGATGCGACGATCTCATAGGCTTCCTCGAAGTCGCCGGTCTTAACCTTTGCGATAAACTCGGGAATGCGGACATTTACCGGGCAGCCGCTCACGCACTTGGGGTCCTTGCAGCTTATGCAACGCTGAGCCTCGCTCTGCGCCACTGCCGCAGTATATCCCAAGGCAACCTCGCTGAAGTTTTTGTTGCGGACATCAGGATCCTGTTCCGGCATGGGATGCTTAGTCAGGCGCTTCATCGGATTTTCTTCCTCTTTCGCCTCTGCAGCCTCGTGCCCTCTATGACGCACGCCGCCCGTGATGCGGCAGACATGCTCGTTTTCTTTCTCCTCCTCAGGCATATAGAAGGTGTTTCGCTCAAGCAGGCCGTCCCAGTCCACCAGATGCGCGTCAAACTCCGGGCCGTCCACGCAGGCGAACTTCCGCTCGCCGCCGACGGTGAGCCGGCAGCCGCCGCACATGCCCGTGCCGTCTATCATAATGGGGTTCAGGCTCGCTGTTGTCTTAATGCCAAAGGGTCTGGTAACCGCCGCGACAAATTTCATCATGACGATGGGGCCGCAGGTGAGCACAGAGTCATACTGAACACCGCTCTCCAGAAGCTCCTTGAGCTTCGTGGTCGTGAAGCCCGCCTCGCCATAGCTGCCGTCGTCGGTGGTGATATATAAATTCTCGCAGGCCGCCCTGAATTCGTCCTCCATGATGACAATATCCTTGGACTTGAAGCCGCAGATCATGTCAACCTTGACACCGAGTCTATTGAGTTCTTTAGCAACGGGATAGTTGATCGCGCAGCCGGTGCCGCCGCCAACCACGCAAACGCGCTTCGCCTTGGGGTTTATTTCCGCGGGATGACCCAGAGGTCCGACGATGTCCGCGATATAATCGCCCTGCTCCATGAGCGAGAACATGAGCGTGCTCTTGCCCGCGGGCTGGAAGTTCACGGATACCGTGCCTGCCTCGGCGTCATAGTCTGCTATCGTCAGTGGGAAGCGCTCGCCGTACTCATCAAGCCTGAAAATTACAAACTGTCCGGGTTTGGCGCTTTTTGCTATGAGCGGTGCTTCAATGCTGGCGCGAAATATTGTCTTAGACTCGTTCAGAGGAAATTTCTCTACAATTTTGAACATCAGTGCCTGCCGCCTTTCGTCTTGTCTTCTGTGTGTAGCGCAGACAGCTTATACCGCCTGCAAAACTGACCAATTAAATATACAACAATCCCCGAAGCAAGTCAATTCACAGAACTTGTTATTTATCATCTTATGAAATTTGTTCTGCTTGATTTGTCTGCCTTCGGCGCCGGGAAACCTGCCTCGCGACCGGCTTTGATGCAGTTTAGAAGCCATGCCATGTTTCGACCCAGATTGCGCATGGTCTGCAGGCCCTCCTCGTCCTGAGCCACATCCGTGCTCTGGGCGCCGTGAACCATGTTCCAGTAAGTGGAGGACACCACAGGCATCTGCGAAATCGTGAAGTACTTATTGAGCACGTCCAGAGTCGCGGTGGTTCCGGCGCGGCGCGCGCTCACGACCGCGGCACCGGGCTTGTGCGCAAATTCACTTGCAGCCGCGAAAAACATTCTGTCCAAAAATGACAGCAGCGCGCCTGCCGGCATTGCGTAATGCACCGGTGAGCCGACGATCAGTCCGTCGCACTCGCGCATCTTCCCGATAGCGGCATTGACAGTGTCATCTATGACGCATTTGCCGCCCTTTGCACAGCCGCCGCAGGCTGTACAGCCGGAAATGGCTGCTTTGCCAATGTGCATAATCTCCGCCTCAACACCGCAGCGCTCAAGCTCCGCCGCGACCTCGTCCAGAGCCGCACGAGTGCAGCCGTCTACATGCGGACTTCCGTTTATGAGTAGAACCTTCATAGTAATCCCCCTCAAATTTTGATCTAGTGATTAAATGCCACCTCAAGCTTAACCGGATTATGATCCGAGAACGCGAAATCCCCATCCTGTGTCTCAACGGACACGCAGGTAATGTTTGGCGAGAGAATGAAACCATCGATGACGTAGTACTGCGTTGCCTCAGACTCCGCCACGTAGGGCTGATTCAGCAGACGGCAGCTCGGCGATGCCGTATCATACGCAAAGCTCCAGCCCTCTGCCAGCATGCTGTCATCCAGCTCGCCCGGCGTCCAAAGCTCCGGATTTTTCACGGGGTATGCCTCGTTTCCGCCCGGGAAGGTCTGGTTGAAGTCGCCGGCGGCAATGACATAATTGCCCTTGGCGTATTCCTCCTCCAGCAGACCAATGAGCATATCAGTCTGTGCAGCCTTGCCGGCACCGTCGTCGTACGCCTCAAGGTGCAGGTTCACGAGCACAAGCTCCTCACCCGTTGGAAGCTCTAAGCGCGTGACGAGCAGGCAGCGCTTGAGGTTCGCCGTGCGCAACGGCCAGGAAAATGGACAGGGCAGCGAAATGCGCTCGCCAACGTCATCCGACATCGTGTATTTTGTCGTCGTAAGCAGTCCGCTGTTCACCCGGCCTATCGGAGGCCAGGGAAAGGGCACAAAGGGGCATGAATAGTTCAGCGCATGTACCCACGAGGTCATGTCAAGCTGCCCGGGAATATCCGCCGCCTCATTAAAGCCATAGCTTCTGGTAGAATCCGTGTCTACCTCCTGCAGGAGATAAACATCCGCCTTCTGCGCTTTGAGCGTCTCGAGTATGCCATCATAATACGACTTAAACTCTTCCTCACTGTCCGGCTTTCCGTCTGAGCTGCCGCCGTCAAGCACGAAGTCCGCGCCTGCGCCCAAGCCGCTGTAGCCAATGTTCCAGCTGAGCAGCGTCATCGTCTCGCCCGGAACCCCGCCGGTGCCGAGATTGCTGACAGGAATCTTCTCCACGGCCCGGGGCTTATACTCCGTTGCGCTCAGGTAAATGATGAGCCCCAGCGCCAGCACAAGGATTACCGTCAAAATGATAAGCGCTGTCTTTAGTATTTTCTTTCCCATTTCAAGCCCCCCTCTTTCCGACACTACAATTATAGATATTCCGCCCTACTTGGAGTAATACCTCCACACATCATCGCACAGCTCGCGATAAACTCTGCCGCGCTTCAAAAGATACTCCAGGTGCGCAGTCGTCTCGCCGACCGCAAACCATTTTTGCGGGGTGGGAAAGTACTCCCAACCGGGGCGGGCTCCGCGCACGCGCCAGGTCATATGCCCCGACAGATCGTAGGGCGAGAGTCCCGGGTGCTCATCCAGCGCGTCGAGCATCTCGCGGATTCGCACACCGTGGTGCTCGATTATTTCGCCAATCCGCTCATACATCGAGCCGATAATCGAGCGGTGCGCGGGCAGGGGCAGGCGCACGTCATAGCAGTTTATATCCATCAGACTATATATATAGTTACCCAGCGAGTCTTCAAAGCCCGACCAGGAAGTGATGTTGGGTGTTATATCAAAGAGAACGTGGTCGCCCAAAAACATTATCTCAGACTGCGCATCATACAGGCAGGCGTGGCCCGGAGTATGGCCCGGTGTGAGTATCACTTGCAGCTTGCGCCCGCCGTATTCGAGTATGTCCCCGGCGTTTAGCGGGATGTGGCTGTCATAATCACGACCCAGATATTTCCACGCAGGCGAATCTACCAGCTGCTGCATATCCTCTTCCGGAAAGCCTGACTTGACATACTGCATATGTGTAAGCTCGCGTGTCTTTTCGTTTGTGAGCCTCTCTCCATCAACAGCGCTGATAAATATCTTCGTGTCCGGCCCCGCAATCTCCGGCGCGAGGCCGCAGTGGTCGGCGTGCATGTGGGTCAGGAAAATATCCGTGTTCTCCATAGACACTCCCAGCTCCTTCAGCTGGCTGAGGAGCGAGTCAAGGCAGAGCCCGTGGTTAAAACCTGTGTCTATCAGCAAATTTCGTTTGTCGTCCTTTATAAGATACGCATTCAGGTTCCGCAGAGGACTTTCCGGCAACGGAACATTCAGCGTATAAATATTTCCTTCAATATGTTCGGCCATTTGTGTCAGTCTCCAGTTCGTTTATATAATACTCATATTATAGCAGTCTTCATTTCCTTTTGCATCCCCTTTCCGCCTTGGCAAGGATATATTTATACTATTTTTACATTTTGGATACGAAGCGCACAAAACTAAAAAATACCCTGCCATTTTTTTGTACTGGACTTGCCTTGTATTTTTGTTGTAAAAGATGTATACTGTTTGAGGCATTTTGCACAAACAAACAGTGGAGGTTACCAATGAGAGGTATTCACAGTGTGGTGGATGATATCCGCCGCGATGTTTTCACAGAGGTCGCACGACTCGCCTACGAGGGCGGAGATTATTCTCGTATCGACCTTATTCCATATAAAATTGTCCCAGGTGAGGTTGCACAATACAGGCAAGACGTTTTTCTTGAGCGAGCCATCGTCACAGAGCGCCTGCGCCTGGCCTGCGGTCTGCCGCTGCGCCCCGTCGGCGAGCATGCCCCGGCAAGCCAGGGCATAGATGAGGCTGCCCTGCCCGAAAAATACTATGAGCCGCCGCTCATAAACATCATACCCTTTGCCTGCAACGCCTGCCCGACCAAGGAGATTCGCGTTTCTTCCAACTGCCAGGGCTGCATATCACACCCCTGTCAGGCTGTCTGTCCTAAGGACGCCATCATCATCGGACGCGACGGCAAAAGCTCCATAGACCAGAAAAAATGCATCAAATGCGGCAAGTGCCAGAACCAGTGTCCATACAACGCAATAAGCCGGCTGGAGCGCCCCTGCGCCAAAGCCTGCGGTGTGGATGCCATTGGTTCGGATGAGCTGGGCAGAGCTAAAATTGACTACGACAAGTGTGTCTCCTGCGGCATGTGTCTTGTAAACTGCCCATTTGCAGCTATCTCCGACAAAAGTCAGATTTTCCAGCTGATTCAGGCTATCAAGACCGGCGACGAGATTATAGCCTGTGTCGCCCCTGCCTTTGTCGGTCAATTTGGCCCGGACGCCACTCCCGCAAAGCTCAAAAAAGCCATGCGCGTACTGGGTTTTTCGGATACTATTGAGGTAGCAATCGGCGCTGACCTCTGCACCGTTGAGGAGGCCGAGGATTTTCTCAGCAAGGTCCCCAGTGAGCAGCCCTTTATGGGAACATCCTGCTGCCCGGCGTGGAGCGTCATGGCAAAAAAGTTCTTCCCCGAGTTCGCAGACTATATTTCCATGGCGCTGACGCCCATGGTTATCACCGCCCGACTCATTAAAAAAGATCACCCGAATGCACGCATCGTCTTTGTCGGCCCCTGTGCCGCCAAAAAGCTCGAGGCATCCCGCCGCAGCGTGCGCTCGGACGTGGATTTCGTGCTCACCTTTGAGGAACTTCAGGGCATGTTCGGCGCCAAGGATATTGATTTTTCGACGCTTGAGCCGGACGAGTGCGACACTGACTTTGCCGAGGGCACAGGCGCCGGGCGCGGCTTTGCCGTTGCTGGCGGAGTAGCCGCCGCGGTTCAGGAGGTCATCTCCCGCATTGATCCGGATCGCGAGGTGCTCATAGAATACGGCGACGGACTGCGCGACTGCCGCAAGATGCTCACCATGGCAAAGCTCGGCAAGCGTAACGGCTATCTGCTCGAGGGCATGGCCTGCACCGGCGGTTGCGTCGCCGGCGCGGGTACTATCACTCCCGTGGCAAGTGCCTCTGCCAAGGTCCGGGCCTACAGCTCCGCCGCGGAGGTCCAAAGCTCGGCTGACAGCGACTACACGCCGAGGCTGCACGAGGTGCAGGAATGATGGAGACAGACAGAAGCGCCGCGCGCTTCGTTACGCGTACAGCTCTGGGCGTTGCCCTCGTTCTGCTCGCTCAGGTCATCGGCAAGCTCCTGCCCGCAGGGGCCGTCATAGCAGGACCGTTTTCACTCACCCAGCTTGTGACAGGCTCACTGGTTAACTGCGTACTGTTCGTTTTTTCAGCCCAGGCAGGGCTGCTGTCCGGTGTCATTATCGGCATTTTGTCCTCAGCGCTCGCATTTCTAGTCGGCATCGGCCCAGTATTTCCCGCCATTACGCCGGTTATCGCCTGCGGCAACGCACTGCTGGTCATCGTCTTCTGCCTTGCCTGCGGCAAAGCCGCCGATAAGCTCCGCACCGCCGGTTCAGCCGTGCTCGCCGCCGTTCTGAAATGCGGATTTTTATGGCTTGCCGTCCCCGCCGTCCTGCGTATGCTCGGCAATGTGCCCCAAAAGCAGATGGCGGCACTGTCCATAATGTTCTCTTGGCCTCAGGGTCTGACGGCACTGCTAGGCGCGACGCTCGCGCTCATCATCCTGCCCAGACTGCGCAAGGCGAAGAATAACTGACAAAAAAGCTCTGCACAAAGGTGCAGAGCTTTTTCGCGTATTTTGTTTGCCATTTCCGGCCTTTTCGGGTATCCTCTTTATCAGGAGGCGATGATAATGCAATTTATATTCTACCATTTTAATTTTAACGTTCTCGACCTCGACCGCAGCCTCAAGTTCTACGAAAAGGCGCTCGGGCTCAAACCCGTCCGCGAGAAGCTCGCCGCGGACGACTCGTTCAAGCTGGTCTATCTCGGTGACGGCAAAACAAGCTTTCAGCTTGAGCTGACCTGGCTTCGCGACCGAGTTGAACCCTACGACCTCGGCGAGGGCGAAATTCACCTTGCCCTGCGCGTTGATGATTACGCCGCTGCGCGCGCCCTGCACGAAGAGATGGGCGTCGTCTGCTTCGTAAATGAGTCCATGGGCATCTATTTTATCGAAGATCCCGATGGCTACTGGATCGAGATACTGCCCTAAGCCCGGCTTTCATCTTCGTCCTTGAGGATAAAATCCACCGTCGGCTCAAATGCCGCACGAATTTTATACTCAAGATAGTCCGGATCGCCCCGGCCCAAAAGCTGGACAAAGGCGGGCTGGCGCTTTCGGTTTCCGCGCATATCTTTAAGTCCCGACAACAGAAATGGAACGCCCGGTGTTTCGCGAAACGCCGCGCTCATGCTTTTAGCATCGGGCGCGAAGTAAAAGCGGATATGCCGGGCGCTTGCCGTCTCCAGCAGGGATACGCGCATTATGAGACAGAGCCTGTCGTCCTCGTCGCGGGCAAAACGCCCCGTCACAGCCGCGAGATGAGTCTCGCCTTGGAAATTGAGCTCCACGCGCTCCGGCGCATAAAAACCCAAGGGAAGATCATAACTAGCGTCTTCCTCCTCAATCGTCACGATAAATTGTCCATCGCGCATGGAGAAGGACACGGCGGCAAGTCCTTTTGCATACAGGTTCTGCATCGCCTGCAAAAACAGCGGTGCAAGACCCACGCTGGGTGCATTTTCGCTTGTCACAACAAAGCGGCGCCCGTCTAAGTGCTCGCATTCCGGCGGCTGTGTGGGCTCACGGCGCAGAAAGCTGAGAACCTGCTGCGGCTGGGACTTCGAATATGCCAAGTCCGAGATTCGGGAGTCAAGCTCGCGCAGCGCCGCGGCATCCTCCGGCAGAAAGTTCGGAAAATCACGGGCGAAAAAGTCGTGAGTCATCGGGAAGAATTTCGACTGTTGGAACATCTCGTCATTGCCGGCATTTGTGACCAGCAACAGATCCGTGTCGAAAAATCCCAGCACGTTTTGACCGAACATGCCCGACATCAAAAAGCTGTTCCGGCTCCTGCCAACCCAGATCTGATAACCGTAATCGTAATCGCCATAGCTCTGCGGAGTCTGGATCTGCGCTGTGGTTGCGGCGCTTATAAACTCTTCGGAAATCAGCTGTTCGCCGTCCCAGCGGCCCCCCTGTAATATGAGCTGACCAATCTTCGCGAAATCCTCCCGGCGCATATAAAGCCCCCAGCCGCCCTTTTCGATGCCCATGGGACAGGTTTCCCAGTGAAAGTTTTCTATGCCCAACGGCTCAAAAAGTCGCGGGCGGAGATATTCGGACATGCTCTCACCAGTCTGCTCCTGCACTATCGCGGACAGGACATAGCTGTTCATGCTGTTGTAGTGGAAGCGCTCACCGGGCATAAAAACCGGTATGGACTCAAAAAATGCGTTCAGCCAGTCCTCCTCCGTCACGGAGCCCGCCTCGTTGAACAAAACACCGCTGGACATGGTCAGCAAATTTCGTACCGTCAGGTCTCTGAGCATCAGGCTTGACAGTCTGCGCCGGGGCGCGTCAAAAATCTGAAGCACCTTGTCGTCAAGGCTCAGCCTGCCCTCGTCAACCAGCAGACCGATCGCAAGACCTGTGACACTTTTGCATTCGGAATAGGAAATATGCCAAACCGCGCTGTCATACGCGCCGAAGTTTGCCTCGGCAAGCACCGCGCCCTCGCGCAGGATGGTCACGCCGTGCATATCGAGCTCCGGCATATCCTCCAGTTTTTGCAGATACTCTGCAATATGGCGTGAGGAAATACCCATAGACTCCGGAGTCGCCCTCGGTAACGGGCTGTCTATCGCCGAGCCACCAAAGGCCGGCTTAGTGGGTTTCGTCTCTAAGCGCGCCTCGGTCACTGTGCGTGTCGATAGTATGTTCTTCGCCAGCGATATCGCGCTGGATGTTGTTTGGAAAGCCACTTTAACCACCTCTATTTCTTGCTAATAGTTTAGCATATCCAGCAGTAAATAGAATTAACTGCATATTAATATTGGGATCTTTTTTGTTTAAGAAAATTTTAATGATCTTTCTGCAATAATTTGCGCCCATCCTGCGTTAGCCTATTAGGATCACAAAAATAGGGAGGCAAGATTATGGAGAGCGTATTTAGCATAGTAATGGCGCTGGCGCTTGCAATCAGCGGTTCCGGCGACTCACAGGCCGCGGCCGAGACCACACTCGAGGATGTGGCAAGCGGCTTTATCTCGGAGTATTTTAGCATTGAGGATCTGCAGATTGAAGGGCTTGGTGACATAAGCATCGATGTCGAGCAGATTGAAGATCTCGTTACCAACATCACCAGCGCTGACGTTGGCGGGCTTTCCGACTACTACGGCGGCATGTTTGATGAGTATAGCAGCAAGGTAAGCGACGGCTTTACCGAAATACTCGATGACCTTATGACAGACGGGGACGTGGATAGCTTTTTTGACGACGCTTCGGGCTTTGCCGGTGATATAGGCAAGGAAATCTACGATTACGCGCTCTCCGGCGTGGAAAACGAGTTCGGTATTGAGCGGGAAACCACGGAAGCTGTGCTCGGCGGGGTGTTGCGCGCCATTTTCGGCGGCTGATTTTCTGCAAATAAAATAGAGCAGGAACGTTAAATATGAGCAAAGCAAAACCGGCGGGCACAATTGTGTCCGCCGGTTTTCAGTTTATTCTTCTACGCTTTTTTAAGCGCTTC
>CAZHUG010000058.1:0-13565 GCA_964535405.1 uncultured Oscillospiraceae bacterium
TCACTCAGTCTCATTATCATCAAATCCTAATACTATATTTCTAAATAGGTCGCCGCGCTCGGCGAAGTTTCTAAACCTGTCAAACGACGAGCAGGCCGGGGATAAAAGTATAATATCACCCGATATCGAGTTGTTCTTTGCTGTCTCCACAGCTGCTCTCATATCCGGCAGAATGCTTATCAGCAGGCGTGACGCGTCAAAAAACACAGAGCGGCGCACGGATGTAGCTATCTGCTCTGCTGTGTCCCCGACCAGATACAGCGCCTTGACTCTCTCACTAATCTCATCTCCAAGTGTGTCAAACGGGATGTGCTTGTCGTGACCACCCGCGATGAGAATCGGTTTTCTCTTCATAGCGCGAAGTCCGGCAATCGTTCGTGTCGGGCTGGACGCGATGGAATCGTTTATATACGACACGCCATTCAGCTTTCTGACAAGCTCGAGCCTGTGCGCAACGCCGCCATAGGTTCTTGCGACCTTTCTGCACATCTCCGTTGAGACCATTGTGTCCACAGCGGCGAAGGCCGCCATATAGTTTTCAACATTGTGAACTCCGGGCAGAAGTATCTCTGATGCCGGAATAACAGACTCGACCTCGTAGTTTCTGGAATAATAAATCATATCGTCACGGCAGAACACGCCATTGTCCACCGTCTCTCTGCGACTGAAAATTTTAACCGACGGCAGCGCAGCTTCCGCAAACTTTGCGGTGTAGGGATTGTCGCAGTTGAGGATCAGAGTATCCTCCGGACGCTGATTTTCGAATATGCGGCGCTTTGCCGCGACGTAATCATCGAAATCAATGTGCTTATCAAGATGGTTCGGCGATACATTTGTCACAATCGCGGTATCCGGCCTGATATCAATGCTATGGAGCTGGAAGCTGGATAATTCAAGCACGGCAATGTCATCTGCCCGCATATCGGGTATCTCTGTGAGCAACGGCTTTCCGATATTTCCGCCCAGGTGTACCCTGTGTCCGCCCGCCTTGAGCAGCTCTGCAATAATTGACGATGTCGTCGTCTTGCCGTCAGAGCCGGTTATGGCAATTGTGCGACATGGGCATAAGGCAAAGAAAGCCTCCATCTCGGAGGTCACAATTGCGCCGCGCTCCTTTGCCGCTATCAGTGCCGGATCAGTGGGCAGGAGCCCCGGCGTGCGGAAAATTACATTGCCGTCACTGAGTGAATCCAAATAGTCCGGCCCCAGACACAGCCTCGCACCTTTTGAGGCAAAGCTACGTGCCGGATCACCGACGGATTCCGCTGTGCGCATGTCGCATACTGTAATAGGCAGTCCATTATCAAGCAAAAGCTCTATGAGCGGAGTATTGCTCACACCTATGCCGATAACAACCACGCGCTTGCCCTTCAATGAATCTACATATTCTTGAAGTGTCAATCAAATCACCTCTCAACAGTTAATTATATCCTGCTCTCACCATAAATACAACATTTTTGTTGACTCCGACAGTTTACGAGGTTAGAATGGTCAGGCGAGCGGGCTAAACGGCCGCAGGCATAAGGCGAAAGCCTGTGCGTGAGGAAAGTCCGGGCTCCGTAGGGCAAGGATAACGGGTAACACCCGCCAGGGGCGACCCTCGGACAAGTGCAACAGAAATAAACCGCCACGCCTCGGCGTGGTAAGGGTGGAAAGGCGGAGATAAGCGCCCGCCCATCGTCCGGAGACGGAACGATGCTGTAAACTCTATTCGGAGCAACACCGTGGAGGGACAATAGGCCTGCCCGGCCGTCCCGAGGAGGTGGCTTGAGCCCATTGGCAACAGTGGGCCTAGATTGATGGCCGTTTTCGACAGGACCCGGCTTATCGGCCCGCTCGTTTAATTTAATATCACAGCAATCGGCAAGCAGAGCGCTTGCTGATTGCTTTTTATATGCAATTTGCAAAAAGCGACAAAAGCTGCAGTTTTGATTACGTTTTGTAATATTCGCTTTATTTTTGACACCCTCATAACAACACTCTGTAAATTAACAGACAAGAAGTCACTGTCAAAACCTCAAGTCAAGAGTCAATAATTACTGAATTATAATATTATTTCCGTGTAAAAAGTCTTATTTTCTTAGCAAATGATTTTACATAACCAAGAACCAGAATAACATTTCAGAGAGTTATCAACACTTTCAACAGGGTTATCAACAGGCTAATTTCTCTGTATTATCAATGGTTTCACCGATTATTGGTAATATATGACAATCGTTGTAAGTGCTTATTATAGGTAGAATAAACCGTTGGGTAGTTTACATAAGAACATAGTTTTCACTCTTATTGCAGCTACTAACTCATTTTGCGAAAAATTATGCAGGACTCCCTGCGGAGTCCTGCGTATTTCTCACCTTCCGACGATCATGCCACTGTCTGCAAGGGATATGTAGTCGTCACCAGCAACTATCAGGTGGTCGGCAAGTCTCACGCCTACAAGTGATAGAGCTGTGTATATTTGTCTGGTTGTGTGCTCATCATCGCGAGATGGTATCGCCATTCCATTGGGGTGATTGTGCGCGATAATGACATTGCTGGCGTTGTAATTTATAGCCATCTCCACAATTTGGCGGATGCTGATCTCGGTACTGTTGGGTACTCCCCTGCCCAACAGTTTGCATGCGAGGACCTTGCAGGCAGAGTCAAGGCAGACCATGTATACCAGCTCATCCTTTTCGTACATAAACAGCGGGACCATATAGTCTCCCGCGGCCTTAGTTGTGGATAGAGTCTTACCTATCTGTCCCTTGCTGATCAGGTATCTGCGGCTGACCTGCGGGATGAGATGCAGAAACCTCGCTGTTTCAATTCCCACACCCTTGACGTTCATGAGCTCCGCTATCGGCGCCTCAAACACGGCATCCAAAGTTGCGAAGCGATCCAGCAGTGCATGCGCTATCACATTTGTGTCACAGCGCTGGCGCGAATAAAACAGCAATAGTTCCAATACGTTTACGTCATTGAAATTGTCCAATCCATGCTCAGCGAAACGTTCTTTAAGCCTTTCTCTGTGTCCGTCATGGACGCCCATATTCTACAGCTCCTTCGTTGCAAATGCATTCAGTGACGGTCCCGCCAGGTTTCCGGCAAGGAACTCGTAATAGCCCTGCGAGCCGATCATGGCCGCATTGTCGCCGCACAAGCGCAGTGGCGGAATGTAGAGCTTCACGCCCGCCGCGTCTGCCGCAGCTGTGAAATCGGCGCGTATTCGCGAGTTTGCAGCGACACCGCCTGCTACAGCAATCTTATCATATCCGAGCTGCCTTACTGCGCTCATCGTGCGCGGCACAAGGCTTTCGCTTACCGCACGGCAAAAGGAAGCCGCCAGTGAAGCGCGATCAAGCTCCTCGCCTTTCTGCTGCGCTGTATGCGCTATGTTAATAACGGCAGTTTTAAGGCCGGAGAAACTCATCTCATAGGGGTTTCCGTCGACGCGTCCGATCGGCAGGCTGTACTTTCTATCGTCGCCAAGCTTTGCAAGATCGTCGACAGGCTTGCCGCCGGGATAGCCGAGCCCAAGCACGCGCGCAGTCTTGTCGAAGCACTCCCCTGCCGCATCGTCGCGTGTTGCACCGATTATGTGCATGTCTGTATAGCTGCGCACATCCACAAGCATTGTGTTGCCGCCGGATATGGCAAGGCAGAGAAACGGCGGCTCAAGCTCAGGAAAGGCAAGATAGTTTGCGGCGATGTGCCCGCGTATATGGTGCACGGGAATAAGCGGCACATTGAGTGCCAGTGCCGCGGATTTGGCAAAATTCACGCCGACAAGCAGCGCTCCGATAAGTCCGGGCGCATAAGTCACGGCAATCGCGTCAATATCTGCGCGGCTCACATTCGCGGCAGACAGAGCGCGCTGGGCAAGCAGCGCGATGACCTCTACATGGCTGCGGGACGCGATCTCCGGAACAACGCCCCCGTAAACAGCGTGTAGGTCTGCCTGTGAAAATATCTGGTCTGTGAGTATCTGTCTTCCGTCGCGCACAAGTGCAATTGCGGTTTCATCACAGGAAGTTTCAATAGCAAGAATAAGCATGGCTCAGGCCTCTTTCAAATATAGCGTCATCAGTATGGCATCTTCATCTGGATGCTCGTAGTATTTTGGTCTGCGTCCGACCTGGCTAAATCCCTTCAGGGCGTATAGCTTCTGTGCCGGACTGTTAGTCTCGCGCACCTCAAGTGTCAAAAAGCTGAGCGACAGCTCGTTTGCCCTGAGTATCATCTCATCAATCAGCGCAAGGCCGATGCCGCGCCGTCTATACTCCGGCGAGGTGCACACGTTTGTTATGTATCCCTCGTCGAGGACATATTGAAGTCCCATATATCCGACCGCAGCTCCCTGCTCCTCGGCTGCGATAAGCACTCTGCCCGGACCGCTGAGATAAATGGATATGAGCTCCTCGGGCCACGGTGTGGAAAAACACAGCCTCTCAAGCTCTGCAATTTCAGGAATATCCGCTGTTGTCGCATCACGAATCAGCATACTCATCCTCCATACACAGCTCCTCAACGAGATATCTCAGCTCCTGCACCAGCTTATCCGCCGCACGGTTCCAACCTCCCTGCGTATCCAGTGCAGGCGGGACAATATCAGTCTGCCCAAGACACATAATCATAGCTTCGAATGCGGGAAACTGCTTTGACAGACTGTCACACTGGGGCTCTGTCATACACAAAATGACATCGTTTGTCTCAAGCATGCTCAGACTCAAGCGCAGCGGCTGTACATTCGAAATATCAGCTCCATAGGCAAGCGCTGCCTTTGCAGCCTTAGCATTCACGCTCTCCGGCAGATTTTCAGACAGTCCCGCAAAGGAGCTTTTAACCTCTAGGAGGGAGTCAGATGCTCCGATTCGAAACAGCGCATCAGCCATCGGGGCAAGGCCGGCGCCATCCTCGTCGACGAACAGTATGCTCTCAGCCTCAATCGGCTCGTCAGACAATCCGGCAAGAATCCGCTCCGTGTTCCGCTCGTCCCACTTTTCCAGGCTTCTGTCCAAAGCCATGTTCTCCAGATGATGCGTCAGCTCATGCTTGAGGGTTTTCACAAGCTCCCTGCGGCATTTTTCAGGCGCGGCGTGACGATAAACCTCACAAAATGAGCCAAAATAAATTTCGACTCTGCGCCCCATATTATCGACTATATACATTCCCAGGATCGCAAGGCCATTGGAATCGGTTTTCGCCGCCGGCAACAGATTGACGCCTCCGTTGAGATTTTCATAAATCTCCGCGGGAAGTGAGTCAGCTGCCTCATCCAGCACTGCACCCGCCTCTTCAAACGAAATCATATCAGTGTGCCTCCGCCCAAGAGTGTCCAATATGCGCCTCCGCCGTCAGGGGTATGGAGAGCGCAGCCGCCCTTGCCATCTCCCCCTCCAGGATCAACTTGACCTGCTCCGCCTCGGCCTGGGGCCCTTCAGCTATAAGCTCATCGTGCACCTGCAGTATTAGTCGGGACTTGAGCCCTTCTGCCTTGAGCCTGCGGTACACATTCACCATTGCAAGCTTTATAATGTCCGCCGCCGTGCCCTGAATGGGCATATTGCGTGCTACGCGCTCGCCGAAGGAGCGCGTGTTGAAGTTGGATGCCTTGAGTTCAGGCATGGGCCTGCGCCTGCCGTAAAGAGTCTCGACATATCCGCGCTCCTTGGCCTCGGATATGGTTTTCTCCATATATTCGCTTACACCGTGATATTTTTCAAGGTAGGCTTCAATATATGCCTTAGCCTCGTTCGGCCAGACACCAATATCCTGTGCCAGTGAGAAGGCTGAGATGCCATAGACTATGCCGAAGTTAACGGCCTTTGCGCGACTGCGCTGGAGCTCCGTAACCTCGGATAGCGGGATGCCAAACACCTGCGAGGCAGTGACAGAGTGAATGTCCTCGCCACTTATAAAGGCCTGCCGCATCGTCTCATCGCCTGAGATATGTGCCAAAATCCGAAGCTCAATCTGGCTGTAGTCCGCGTCCACCAAAACAGAGCCCTTTGGCGCTACAAACATCTTTCTTATCTCACTTCCAAGCTCCTTGCGAATTGGAATGTTTTGCAGGTTTGGCTCTGTGCTGGACAGTCTGCCGGTTGCCGTGACGGTCATCTTAAAGTTCGTGTGGATTCGACCATCCGAGGAGATGACCTTCAAAAGTCCGTCGGCATAGGTGCTCTTGAGCTTTGTAAGAGTGCGATAGTTTAGAATATCCGAGATAATCGGGTGTTTTCCGATGAGTCCTTCAAGAACATCGGCATTTGTGCTCCAGCCCGTTTTCGTTTTCTTCCCGGCGGGAAGCATCAGTTCGTCAAAAAGTACCTGACCGAGCTGCTTTGGTGAGTTGATGTTAAACTCATGCCCGGAATGCCCCCATATCTGGAACTGAAGTTCACTTATTCCGGCATTGAGCCCCTCGCCGTAATCATAAAGCGCCTTGCGGTCAACAAGAAAACCGACGCGCTCCATATCCGCGAGCACCTCGCACAGCGGCAGCTCAATGTCAAAATAGAGCTTTTCAGCCTCTGCCTCGACAAGCTTTTCGCGAAGCAGCGGCTCCAGCCTCCACGCGGCCTCAGCCTCGTGAAGCTCAGCCGCAAAATAGCGCATCGACAGCCGTGAAAGGTCATATGAACTCTCGGTCGGGTCAATCACGTAGGCTGCCAGCGCAGTGTCAAAAATGAAGCCGTCCACCGGAAGCCCCTCTGCCATGAGCAATCCCATCAGATCCTTGAGATCGTGGGAGACCTTCGTGACCTTGCCGGAGAAAACCGCCGCGAGCACTCCGCTGTACTCCTCGCCGAGCTCCGCCCATTTTATGTCATACACTGCCCTGCCGTCGCAGAGCGACAGCTCGTCAAGGTTGCCGCCTGCTATGACGGAGATATATTTTGCGCTGTCAATGGCGGCAAGTATCTCCTGCGCCGGAGCGCCAAAGCGCAGCGGCAGCGCATCTGTCTTGTCAGGCGCATCAGCGCCCTGACCTGGGACGAGTCCCCATTTTTGGATAAACTTATTAAAACCCAGATTTTGCAAAAGCGGGTACAGCTCATTGCCGAACTTGCCCGACAATTTAGCGTCCTCCGGTTCGAACTCAATGGGCGCGTCACAGCCTATTTCGGCAAGAGTGTAGGACAATTTAGCCTTCTCAGAGCCAGCGTCGAGCTTTTTGCGAACGCCGTCCTTGATATCCAAATCTGCTAAATTTTCATATATCGTGTCGAGGCTGCCAAAGCGGCGAACGAGGTCAAGCGCAGTCTTTTCGCCCACACCCGCAACACCGGGGATATTGTCCGAGGGGTCGCCCATCAGCGCTTTGAAATCAACCATGAGCTTGGGCTTAAAGCCATACTCCTCCTCAAACCTCGGAATGTCGTACAAAATAGTCTCGTTCTGACCTAAGCGTGTCTTCACATGCAGCACCGAGGTATCCTCGGAGATCAGCTGGAAGCTGTCCTTATCCCCTGTTACAATGACCGTCTGCCAGTTCTTCTTAGAATTGATGCGGGCAACCGTTCCGAGCAGATCGTCAGCCTCCCAGCCTGCCAGCTCCAGGCGTTCAATACCCATTGCGTCGAGAACCTGCTTCATGATCGGCATCTGAACCGCCAAATCATCCGGCATCGGCTTTCGCTGGGCCTTGTAGCCATCATACATTTCGTGCCTGAAGGTCGGTGCAGGCAGGTCAAAGGCCACGCACAGTGCATCCGGCGCATTGTCATCAAGCAGCTTCTGCAAAATTGCCAGAAAGCCATAAACAGCATTTGTAGGCGTTCCGTCGGGTGCGTTTAGAGGTCGCACGCCGTAGAAAGCCCGGTTAATTATGCTGTTGCCGTCCAAAATCATTAGCTTCATCTATAAATCTCCCTCATGGGTCATAGTTTATTCCAGCTCGCCGCGCCTGAGAGTGCTGCTTCGGCCTCGGCACCCGATAGAGTCGCCCGTCCTTAATAAAATTTGCGCCCGTCTGCTTGAAGCGGAAGCTCACCCCCGCCTCGACACACTGTCTGCGTATATCCAAAACCCAGTCGTAGTTGCAGGGTCGGGCGTTTGGTCCGCTCTCTCCGCCGACTATAACCTGGCGCACCCACTTGCCCAGAAACGGCGACAGATCAATGCTGCCCAGCAGGGGCTCACAGGCAATTGACTTCCGGTAAATCGGAGCTGCGCGGAAAATGGGCAGACGAATATTTGCGCGCTCCTGATTTTCACAGGTGCAGCAGATGTGCACATTGCGATATCCCTCTCCCCAATCCTCCGGCAGACAATCCGCGAAGCGCTCGATGCGCTTTGTGATGAAAAAGAAATCGCAGTCCAAACGTGTCCTGATGGCGTCCCAGGCGTCCGCACGCCAGTCATCGGCATCCTTCAGCAGAAAGTCCGAGGTGAAGCAGGTCCAGACAAACTCACACTCCGGAATCTTCCAGCTGCCGTCGCGCCTTTTGCGCAAGGGTAGCAGGTAGTCATTTGTGAGCTGTGCGTCCGATGCGTCCCGACCGCGTCGGGCGTCCGCGCGATATACATAGCAATTTAGGCAGCCCTCAGAATATTTCGTGCAGCCATGCCAGGGATTCCAATTTACAGGCATAGAGCCCCTCCTGCCGGAGCCTCAAACGCTCCGCCTTGTTTATATCTCAGTCTGCATCAAGCGGCATTTCAAGCTCGCCGAAAATTCTGCGGCAGCTCTCCAAATCCTGAGTGAAATAATTGTACATTGATTGGGTCATGACATCGCGATTGTCGCCGTCCTCGAAATCCGCTATTGCCTCACGCAGATCCCAAAGCCTGTAGCGCCAGCCGGCATTGTTGATGCCGTAATCGTAAAGATCAACCATCACCATCGGAATATAGCCGCAGTCCGTGATCTCGGTCTTGCCGCTTATGGGGTCTTTTGTAATCTCAAGGCTGACCATTGCGGTGAGGTCGGTATAGCTGCGGTCCTGACTCGAAATCAGGTTGCCGAGGCAATAGGACAAAAACACGGTCCTCTCCTTCCCGTTTTCGTCGGTCACGCGGCGCAGCTCCATCGGCTCCGGCACATGCGGATGACCGCCGACTATAATATCCGCGCCCTCGGAAAAGAGGTAGTTTGCGAGCTCCTGCTGATACGTGGTCGGGCCGGTGAGATACTCCGCGCCCCAATGCATGGTCACGGCTATGAGGTCGGTTCCAAGCGCCCTGGCGGCGGCCATATCAGCGTCCAGCATCTCATAATCTACATCTACACAGGTGGTCATGTAGTCCTTGGCGTAGACATTAAGCGCGTACTCGATGCCGCCCACGGGAAAACCGTTTGTGCCGTAGGTGAAATCCAGAAAAGCAATGCTTATGCCGTCAATATCCTTAACTACGATGCCGTTATTTTCATCCCGTTCTTCCTGACTGCGGTATGTGCCGACATGGTCGAGACCCGCGTCATCCAGAACATCCAAGGTGCGTATCAGTGCCCCCTGCCAGCCATCCATAGAGTGGTTGTTGGCGGTGTTTATGAGATCAAAGCCAACTTCCTTCAGCGAGTAGGCAAGCTCATCCGGCGAGTGAAAGGTCGGGTAGCCCGTCCACTTTCCGTCACCGGTGAAAACAGTCTCCAGACAGCAGAGCGCATAGTCCGCCTGCGAGACATAGTCCACCACATCCTCAAACAGCTCGGTGTAGTCATAGCTGCCGTCCTCCTGCAGAGCCTCATCATTTATCGGCATATGCACGACAATGTCGCCCGCCAGGGTGAGGTTAATCACCGTCGGCGTCGGCTCCGGCGTGGGCTCGGGCGTGGGTTCCGGTGTCGCTACGGTTGTCGGTGTAACAAGCGGCTCCGGCGCGGGAGTTTTGGTGTTTTGGGCAGCTGTCCCGCAGGCAGACAGGGTCAATAGAATGCACAGGACTAAAACAGCAATGCTTCTTCGCACTACTTTTCACCTCTCAATTTAATCAGCTGGTCGCGCAGCACGGCAGCATACTCGAACTCGAGCATCTTTGCAGCCTCTTTCATCTTCTTCTCCAGACTTGCGATCTCCATCCGCTTTTCAGACTCGGTCATCTTCACTCCGTCGCGCCGCTTTCCGCTGTCCGCGCCGGATGATATCTCAAGTATGTCACGCACACTCTTGATTATTGTCTTAGGGACAATGCCGTGAGCCAGGTTATATTCGTGCTGTATCTTGCGGCGGCGATCGGTTTCCGATATCGCAGCCTGCATGGACGGTGTGATTTTGTCGGCGTACATGATCACCAGGCCGTCGGCGTTACGCGCAGCACGCCCTATCGTCTGAATAAGGCTTGTCTCACTGCGCAGAAAGCCTTCCTTGTCAGCGTCCAGAATGGCAACGAGTGATACCTCCGGCAGGTCGAGTCCCTCACGCAGCAGGTTTATGCCGATTATCGCGTCAAACTCGCCCAGACGCAGATCGCGAATTATCTCCATTCGTTCCATAGCAGTCACATCGTGGTGCATATAGCGGCACTTAACTCCGGCAGAGCCCAGATACTCCGACAAGTCCTCCGCCATTTTTTTCGTCAGAGTGGTTATGAGCGTGCGCTGCTTGAGCGCCACTCGCGCCTTGAGCTCGTCAATCAGGTCATCAATCTGTCCTTCAACCGGGCGCACAGATATCTGCGGATCCAGAAGGCCGGTCGGCCTTATAATCTGCTCCGCTATCTGACCTGAGCGCTCACGCTCATACACTCCCGGGGTTGCGGAGACATAGACAGCCTGACGAATTTTCTCCTGAAACTCCTCAAATCTAAGCGGGCGGTTGTCGAAGGCGGACGGCAGACGGAAACCGTATCCGACAAGCGACTCCTTCCTCGCCCTGTCTCCTTTGTACATCGCACGCACCTGTGGAAGCGTGACGTGGCTTTCGTCCACGAACAGCACAAAGTCGTCCGGAAAATAGTCAATCAGGGTCATCGGCGCAGTCCCCGGCTCACGTCCGGAGATTATTCGGCTGTAGTTTTCAATGCCTGTGCAGTAGCCGAGCTCCTGTATCATCTCAATATCAAAATTTGTGCGCTGGGCGATGCGCTGAGCCTCGAGAAGCTTGTCCTGAGACTTAAATAATGCAATCCTCCCATCACATTCGCTGCGAATCTCACCCACTGCCTTTTCCATTTTCTCATGCGTTGTGACATAGTGGCTGGCAGGATAGATCGCGATATGGTTCACTACGCGAGTCGGTGCACCGGTCACTATATTGATTTCCGATATCCTGTCAACCTCGTCGCCGAAGAATTCAACGCGAATTGCTTTGTCATAGGAGTAGACGGGGAAAACCTCAACCGTATCACCGCGGACGCGGAACATATTGCGCTCGAAGGCTATATCATTGCGCTCATATCGTATCTCGATGAGCTTTTTCATGAACATGTCACGGTCATACTTCTGTCCGGGTCTGAGCGATATGACCATGGACGCATAGTCCAGAGGGTCGCCAAGACCGTATATGCAGGAAACGGAGGAAACAACAATAACGTCCCGTCTCTCAGAGAGGCTGGACGTCGCAGAGTGCCGCAGACGCTCTATCTCGTCGTTTATGCTGCTATCCTTCTCGATATAGGTATCCGTAGTCGGCAAATATGCCTCAGGCTGATAGTAATCGTAGTAGGACACGAAATACTCCACAGCATTATCCGGAAAAAATTCCTTGAATTCCGAGCAGAGCTGCGCCGCCAATGTTTTGTTGTGCGCCAGCACCAAGGTTGGACGCTGTATGCGCTCAATAACCTTGGCCATTGTATAGGTTTTTCCCGAACCGGTAACTCCGAGAAGCGTTTGCTCCTCTATGCCGTTTTCAAGACCGGCTACCAGTGTTTCTATTGCTTCCGGCTGGTCACCGGAGGGACTATAGTCGCTGACGACGTGAAATTGCTGCATAAAGTCCTCCCTAAAAACTTCTAATTGCTTCATTTTATCATACTAGTTCGAAATTGAAAAGAGCCAGCTTAAAAAGCCTCGCCCAATGCAATTATATCCGCATTGGGCGAGGCGCTATTCAATTTTACACCAACTCGCGACCCATGAGCACGCCCATGGCCGAGGACATCATCAGTCCGCGTGTCCAGCCTGAGGAATCACCAAGACAGTGCAGACCGTTTACGTTTGTATTGAGCTTCGTGTCCATCTTAACCTTGTTAGAGTAAAACTTCAGTTCCGGTGAATAGAGCAGAGTCTCATACGAGGCAAAGCCCGGAACAACCTCGTCCATGGACTTGATGAAGTTTATGATATTCATCATCGCCCTATACGGCATAGCGGCTGTAATATCACCCGCGACCGCGTCAACGAGAGTCGGACGGACGTTTGATTGAGCAAGCTCCTTCTCCCAGGTGCGCTTGCCGTCGAGTATATCTCCGAAGCGCTGAACGAGAATATGGCCGTTTGCCAGCATATTGGTCAACTCACCGACCTTCTGTGCGTAGGCTATTGGCTGGTTAAATGGCACGGAGAAGTTGTGAGAGCATAAAATTGCGAGGTTTGTGCTGTTGCTCTTGAGCTCCGCGCTCTTATAGGCGTGTCCGTTAACGACAGCCAGATCATTGTCGTAGTTTTCCTGGGAAACAACTCCGCCGGGGTTCTGGCAGAAGGTGCGCACCTTATTTTTAAAGGGTGCGGGGTAACCAATGAGCTTTGACTCATACAGAACCTCGTTTATCTCCTCCATGATCTCGTTGCGGACCTCGACGCGGACTCCGATATCTACAGTGCTCGGCTGATGCTCAACACCGTGCTCAGTACATATCTTCTCAAGCCAGTCTGCGCCACGGCGTCCCGTTGCAACAACAGTGTGCCCGGCAAAAATCTCGACCCGCTCACCCTTGACCTCTATATATACGCCCTTGCACTCATCACCGGACATGATAAGGTCGGTGCACTCTGTATCAAAGAGTATTTCAATCCCCTTTTGAAGCAGGTAGCGCTGAATGCTGAGGTACACCTCATGTGCCTTCTCGGTGCCCATATGACGAATCGGGCAGTCGACGAGCTTCAGACCGGCCTTAATCGCGCGTGAGCGAATGCGCCTGACTCTGTCGTCATTTCCGAGCCCCTCAATATGGTCATCTGCGCCAAACTCAAGATATATAGAGTCGGCATAGTCTATGGTCTCCTGTGCCAGCTTATCCCCGATTAGCATCGGAAGATCCCCTCCAACCTCTGTCGCCAGCGACAGTTTGCCGTCGGAGAAGGCGCCCGCACCGGAAAATCCGGTTGTTATATGACAGGAGGGGCGGCAGTTCATACATTTTCCCGTTTTGTGCTTTGGGCAGCTGCGGTTTTCAATAGATCTGCCCTTTTCGACCATCACAATCTTTTTCTTGCTCCCAAGACGGATCATCTCCAAAGCTGTAAATATGCCGGCAGGTCCGGCACCAACAATAACTACGTCTGCCTTCATAATAAAACCTCCTGCGTCTCTGAACGCTCAAATAAAGACCACATCGAAAGATGTGGTCTTAAAATCGTTTCTTCCCTTATCGCACAACTTTCCGCAGGAGCAACAAGACTCTGCGGAAAGACTGTGTTATAAAGATGGAGCGGGCAACGAGATTCGAACTCGCTACCTCCACCTTGGCAAGGTGGCGCT
>CAZHUG010000059.1:0-8753 GCA_964535405.1 uncultured Oscillospiraceae bacterium
AATGACCAATCGTGAATGGTTGATGAACCAATCTAAAGAAGAAATTATTACAAATACGTCAAAGCCATGTCCTCATCCTCAAATCTGCCGCGCCAGACGCAAAAAATGTCCTCCAGCTCATCCACGGATACACTTCCATCCATGGCGCGGAGAAACTCCGGTGTGCGCATATCAAATATCAGGCTGCCCCCCGGACGCACAAACAGCCGAAGGCGACGAAAAACCTCCGGCAGCTTATCAGGCTGTAAATAGCTCAAACTGTCAAGCGTTGAAATTGCGGCATCAACTGTGCCATAAAGATCCAGCTCCTCCGCACTTTGGCAGATCAGAAGAGGCTTTGTTAAATTATCAGGCAGATCATGAATTTTTCCCCTTGCCGACATCAACATGTCGGCCGAGGCATCGGATGCTATTATCTCGTAGCCGCGCCGGGCCAAAAGGCAGGATACCGTTCCAGTTCCGCAGCAAAGGTCCAGAATGAGCTTCGGCCTGAGTCCCTGCTGGGCAAAAACACGCTCGTAGTAGTCAACAAACTGAACATAAGGCACGTCACGCGTCAGATCGTCATACCAGTCCGCTAGCGGACCATAGGCATTCATTTTCCTTCATTCTCCTCGCGAAGACGCTCAAACGCAGTTGAATATCCGCCGCCGCCATACTGCAGGCTGCGGTTCACGCGTGAGATTGTGGCACTGGATGCACCGGTTTTCTCAAGTATATCGTTATAAATCATGCCTTCGCTGAGATACACCGCCACCTGATATCGCTGTTCCATTGCCTGAAGCTCGGTCACAGTACAAAGATCATCGAAAAACTGCTTGCACTCTTCAAGATTCCTGAGCGAAAGTATCGCCTTGTACATGTCATCGGTTCTGGGCTTCTTGTTTTGCTTGTTCATATCGCACCTCACTATAATACTACAATATTGCTTGTAAACTCACTTTTATATACTATATCTTTAAAGTGTAAAAGTAAAGAGTCTGTCCGAATTATTGACAGAAATTTAATAATTTCTACACAAGTGACAAACACCCCGCCTGCCCTTTTTTTAACTTCACCAAATATTGACCCAGCATATGTCGTTTTTAGGCGCATAATGTTTCTGTAATCGCGCCCTTTTGTAGCATGTTACCGTTTTTGCGTTCTCGGCGTCTGCAAACTTGTGTCATTTCACGGCTTGACTTTTTCCGTTTAAAGCGTTATCGTTTATAGCAAGAAAAACGAGCACGCTCGGAAGGGAGATCGCGCAGCATGAAAACTCTAAACGCCAACATCAACATGATCAGCTCCGTCATCTCCAATATCCGTGACGCTCGCTTTGTCTTTGCGGGCTTTTTTTGCTATGCCTATTTTTATTATTATGGCATGGAAAATAAAAAAAGCCTGATTAGATACGGTGTTTGCAGCGCATAATTTATTGCAGCAATTGACAAACAGCCCCGTCTTAACAGGCGGGGCTGTTTTTTTATTGCCAAAACGTAAAGGAGACAGAAAAATGAAAAAGAGACTTGCAAGTTTTATCCTATCCGCCACAATGGTGCTCGGCCTTGCCGCCTGTGGGGAGGCTCCTTCCGGCGACGAGGTCTACACCGTCGGCATTATTCAGCAGGTTGAGCATCAGGCTCTCGACGCTGCCACTGAAGGTTTCAAGGATGCACTGACCAATATCCTCGGCGACAAGGTTAAGTTTGAGTATGACAATGCCCAGAACGATCAGAATAACTGCATTACCATCGCAAACAAATACGTATCCGGCAAGGTCGATCTCATAATGGCAAATGCCACCATCGCCCTTCAGAGCGCTGCTGCTGCAACCAACGATATTCCCATTGTCGGCACATCCATCACCGACTACATAACTGCCGGTGTGCTCATCGGAGACAACGATGCCCCGGGCGGCAATGTGACCGGCGCCTCCGACCTCGCCCCCATCGATCAGCAGGTCGCGCTTCTCCTTGAGCTCTGCCCGGATGTCAAAACCGTCGGCGTTCTATACTGCTCAAACGAGCCCAACTCAAAATATCAGGCAGACAAGGCCACAGAATTCATGAGGGATGCCGGTCTTGAGGTCATAGAGTACACCATATCGGACTCCAACGATATTCAGGCTGTCGTTTCAAACGCAGTCGAGCGGGTCGATGTCATCTACATTCCTACTGACAACACAGTTGCGGACAATATAGAGCTTGTGAAGAACATCACTATCCCCGCAGGGATCCCCAGCATCTGCGGTGAGGAAAACATGTGCTCCAATGGCGGTCTTGCCACACTGTCCATCAGCTACTATGACATGGGCTATGCAGCGGGCGAGCTTGCCGCCGATATACTCACCGGCAAAGCCGAGCCCGCAACCAGTCCTATCGTCTATGTCTCGAATACCACCCGGAAATACAACGCCGAGGTTGCCGAGCTTCTTGACTGGAAGATTCCCGAGGGCATAGAGGCCATCGGCTGAGCATTTGCACCGTCGCACACCCTGCGCAAAGAGCGCGGGGAGTGCGCAATGTTTGTTAAAAAGGAGAGCTGTATTGTGTTAGATTTCATCTTATCCATGTGGCGCGCCCTGCCGGGCGCAAGTGCTCAGGGGCTTATATGGGGCGTAATGGCAATCGGTGTATTTATCACCTACAAAGTGCTTGACTATGCCGATCTGACAGTTGACGGGAGCATCGCAACGGGCGGAGCAGTCTGTGTCATGATGATAGTCGCCGGGGTCAATCCCCTGCTCGCACTGCTGTGCGCATTTTTGGCCGGGGCACTCGCCGGACTCGTCACCGGACTGCTGCACACAACGCTGGGCATTCCCGGCATACTGTCCGGAATATTGACTCAGCTTGCGCTGTACTCTGTTAACATCCGCATCATGGGCAAGAGCAATCAAGCAGTCAGCGTAGATAAATATACTCTTCTGCTTTCATCCCGCAACAACATGACAGCAATTGTAGTCGGCGGCGTCATCGTCATTCTCATAATAGCCGCGCTCTATTGGTTTTTTGGAACCGAGGCAGGATGTGCAATCCGCGCCACCGGCTGCAATCCCAACATGAGCCGCTCTCAGGGCATAAACACCAACCGCGCCAAGGTCATCGGGCTCGTCCTGTCTAACGGACTGATCGGCATGGCGGGCGGTCTGCTCTGCCAGTATCAGGGTGCTGCGGATGTCAAAATGGGTCAGGGAGCAATAGTCATCGGACTTGCGGCAGTTATAATCGGAGATGTTGTCTTTGGCAAGTTGTTTCGCAACTTCGGGCTGCGTATGCTGGGCATCGCCATCGGTGCCATCATCTACTACGTCGTCATATCGGCTGTCATACGTCTCGGCCTGTCCTCAAATGACCTTAAAATGTTCTCTGCGATCATCGTCGCGGCCTTCCTCTCGGTGCCGCGGCTGAAGGAGAAGGCGCGCCCCAGGCGCAAGAATGGAGCTGTGACAAATGCTTGAAATTAGAAATGTAAGCAAGACCTTCAATCCCGGAACGGTCAATGCAAAAACTGCGCTGAGCGGCCTTAATCTCACGCTCAAACCCGGTGACTTTGTCACTGTCATCGGCGGCAACGGCGCGGGCAAATCGACGATGCTCAACGCCATCTCCGGTGCGTGGATGCCGGACGAGGGTCAGATTATACTCGACGGCGTTGATATAAGCAACATGCCCGAGCACAGGCGCGCGCGCTTTCTCGGCCGCGTGTTCCAGGACCCTATGATGGGCACTGCTCCTCTCATGAGCATTGAGGAAAACCTCGCCCTTGCCGCAAGGCGCGGAAAAAGGCGAGGCCTGAGCTGGGGTATTTCCCGCTTGGAGCGCGATGACTATCGTGAGCTTCTGCGCACACTTGATCTCGGGCTCGAGCACAGGTTGTCCGCAAAGGCAGGTCTGCTCTCAGGCGGCCAGCGCCAGGCGCTCACTTTGCTGATGGCGGCGCTGGTTCAGCCAAAGCTCCTGCTCCTCGATGAGCACACTGCCGCGCTCGATCCCAAAACCGCACCGCGGGTTCTGGAGCTGTCAGACAGCATCGTGAGTGAGAACTGTCTCACAACGCTCATGGTGACGCATAATATGAAGGATGCCATAGCACATGGCAACAGACTTATTATGATGGACGCCGGACGTGTGGCGCTGGATATATCCGGCGAGGATAAAAAAATGTTGACTGTTGACAGCCTGCTCAAGCGCTTCAGTTCCGTGTCCGGAACCGAGTTTTCAAACGACCGTATACTGCTCGGAGCATAGCTGCTGCATCGTTACGCAAGCGCCCCCATAAACCGGGCGCTATGCTGTCATCTTCTTTAGCTGTGCTCAAGTGTTTACGAACCGTTCTTCTGCTTTTGCCCAGTTTATTACCTTCCACCAATCTCCAATATAGTCTGCGCGCTTATTATAGTGCTTTAAATAATAAGCATGCTCCCAGACATCAATATTTATTATCGGCTTGAGTCCCATGTTCAGCGGTGTGTCCTGGTTGGCTGTGGTGACGATTTTTAAATTGCAGTTTTTGTCTGATACAAGCCAGGCGTAACCTGAGCCTAAAATCGACTTTGCAGCAGCATCAAACTTCTCTTTGAACGCCGATAGGCTTCCGAAGCATTTTGATATGGCATACTCCAAAGCACCGGTCGGCTCTGACTGCGCGTCGGGGCTAAGACCATTGAAATAGAAGCGGTGATTGTAAACTCCTCCGGCATTGCTGTAGATCGGCACTCCGACAGGCTTTGGGAGCCTTGGTGATCTGCAGATAAGCTGCTCAAGTGTAAGGCTTTGCAGTGATGGCTGATCAGCAAGTGCAGCATTCAGATTATCAGTGTAAGTCTGCAGGTGTCTGTCGTGGTGCAGCTGCATAGTTTTTTCGTCTATATGCGGCTCAAGCGCATTATAGGCATATGGCAGCGGGGTGTTGACAAATGGATAGTGTTCGTTCAATATAATCCCTCCAAGTTTATTCTATGCGGTTTTTTGCATATGGTTTATTGCTTTTTTTCCTGCTCCCGGCTTCATAGAGCTAAAAACCTCGTAAACATGTAAATTAGACCTTGAAAAACGCGATATCTTGTGGTATATTGATCTTTGCAACTGTAAACGACACCGAAAGGATAGATATAAAATGGAATTAGCTCTCCAAATCGCACAGCTCATCTCCTCAGTAGTAGTTACACTCATCGTCTTGCTTCAGTCAGGCAAGCGTTCCGGTCTTTCCGGAGCCATCGCCGGCGGCGCAGACACTTTCCTTTCAAAGGGACAGGCAAAGACAGCAGACGCCAGGCTTGCAAAGGCCACCAAATGGGTCGCACTCACCTTTGCTCTACTCACCCTTCTGCTCCACTTCGTGTGAGCCTTTCGTACTTTTTTAAACTCACTTCGCTATTAGCGCGGGGTTCTTAGGATGCATTCTTAAGAAAAGACGGTATAGCCTCGAACTGGCTATGCCGTTTTTTTATATGTGCCGAAGGATTTCAGATCTTTTCCGGGTATACTGCGCGGATGCCGCCGATAAGCCTCGGACGTGTGCGCGCGGCGTTTAACGGCGCCTCGCCTATCTGTTTTACCTCGAGTCTGAGAGGCACTGCGACTTCTTTTAAATGCATCCCGATCATTGTGCCGCCTATATCAAGTCCCGCAGTGGCGCGGATATGCTCTACCGCTACGGGCTCCGCCATAGCATTCCACGCGGCGGTCGCAAAGGAGCCGCCCGCCTTCGGCCGGGGTATCACACACACCGGCTCATAGCCGAACTTTTCTGCCGCCTCGCGCTCGATTATCAGTGCGCGGTTCAGGTGCTCGCAGCACTGCGCCGCAAGATATAATCCACTGTCTGCAATAATTGGCGCAACAACCTCATACACTAGCTGCGCGGCTTCCGGTGTGCTGCCCTTCCCTATCTTACTGCCGACTATTTCGCTTGACGAGCAGCCTATTACTATTATACTGCCGCGCGCCGGCTCCGCCAGCGCCAAAAGCTCCCGCATAGCCTGACCCGCCTGCTGTTTTATATTATCATACATTATAACATCTCCACTTTCATGCTTTTCTAATGACATTTTATCACTTGGCTTGCTATTTGACAAGCGCATGTACCAATAGTATCATCTACACGAAAAATTGCCTGTGAGGTTTTACAAATGGAAAAAAAGGTTTCACTGCTACTGATCCTATCCCTGCTTTTTTCTCTGGCCGCCTGTGGCGGAGAACCAGCCGAAACACCCACGCCCACCCCTACGGCCACCGTGGAACCCACGCCAACAGCCGAGCCGACCCAAACGCCGGAGCCGACCTCAACCCCCATGCCCTTCACAAACCCGCTGACCGGCGAGGGGCTGGAGGAGGATGTCAGCGACATCAGACCCTGGGCGATAATGATAAACAACCTCAAGCAGGCCCTGCCCCAGTGCGGAATATCACAGGCTGAGCTAATCTACGAAATACCCGCTGAGGGCGGTGTCACCCGAATGATGGCTATCTTCCTTGACATCAGCGACGATGATGTCATCGGCAGCATGCGCAGTCTCAGGCCATATTATGCGGACGTCGCCCTGTCCTACGGCGCTATTGTGGTCCACGCAGGAGGAAGTCAGGCATCCTACACCGAGCTTAGCAGCTTTGGCATGGATCATCTTGACGGAGTGCTCGGAACCTACGTCAAGGGCGCATTCTACCGCGATCCTGACCGCATGCAGAACGGCTATGAGCACAGCATGTTTGCAAACGGCTCGAAGCTCATCCAGGCCGCAGCTGACGAGGGCTTCTCACTTGATCGCGAGGGTGTCACCACAGGCTACGGTCTGACGTTCTCCCAAACAGCTGTCAGCCAGTGTAAAAACACAGCCGACTATGTCTGCGTGAACTACAACAGTTTTAAATCTACCAGCTTCGAGTATGACGCCGACACCGGACTCTACAGCGCGTTTGAGTACGGGGCTGAGTATATTGACGGCAACAGCGGCGATCAGATGACCTTCAAAAACATCATTGTTCTGGAAACCTCGATCTCCGTGCTTGACAGCGTCGGCCGCCTCGCAGTGGAGCTCACCGGAACCGGCAAGGGTTGGTTTATAACCGACGGCAAAAGCGTCGAAATCACATGGTCACGCGACGAGAAAACCGACCGCTTCAGCTATTATCTGGAGGACGGCATGGAGCTCAGCTTCGGCATAGGAAACAGCTATATCGGCGTCATTCCCAACTACGGCGCATCAGTCGTTTTTGAAAAGTAGAAATAATGAAGAAAAAATCATTGCTTCTGCTGCTTTTATGCTACCTCATATGGGGCTTGCAGCCACTCTACTGGGCGCTTCTGGACGAATTTTCTCCTATATTCATTCTCTGCACAAGGATAATCATGAGCGTCGTTTTCACCTACGCGTTTCTCATATTTACAGGGCGCTTCAAGGAGATTGTAAACACATTTAAGAATCTCGCAGCGATGAAATATCTCGTGCCTGCGGCAATATTTCTGTGCGCAGATTGGGGAATCTTTATCTGGGCAATATCCAGCCAGCACCTGCTTGACGCCACAATCGGCTATTATATGAACCCGCTTGTCATCTTTCTGATGGGCATATTCTTATTCAAGGAGCGTGCGCACATACTGGAATCTGTTGCAGTCGCGCTCGCCTGCATCGGCATCGTTATAAGCACGGCGCTGCAGGGCGTGTTCCCAATCGCATCCATCCCCTTTGCCCTCTGCTGGCCGATCTACGCATCCATTAAGAAGGGTGCAAGCGCCGATCCTATCGTCAGCATCGCGGTTGAGACCACCATACTATTGCCCTTTGCGCTGGCCTATGTCATCTTCGGCTGCCAGGGTTCGGCCGGCCTCGGCTCGGTCAGTCTTCAGAACACACCGATACTCATACTGGCAGGCCTTGTCACGGCGCTGCCGATGATACTGTATTCCGGCGTCGTGAACGAGATGCCCTTCAAGCTGGTGGGCATCATGCAGTATGTTGGCACAACGCTGACATTTTTCTGCGGTGCGTTGTTCATGAACGAGGAGATCACAAGCTCCAAGCTTATCATGTTCGCCTTCATCTGGGCGGGGCTTATCGTCTTCACGATGGGTAACTTCAGAAAGCAGAAGGCTGAGCTTCCGCAAGTTGATTAGACCAGGCACAAACTTGGAAGAGGTGTCCATTTGTCAGATAAATTCGAAAAAACAATTGAAGAACAGACAGAAATACTTAAAACGGCAAAGCGCCGCTTTGACCTTCTCGGCTATGTAAAGCTTGCGCTCCTGGCGCTTTTTGCAGTCAGCGTCTATTACATGCTCAAAAGCCCGACCTTATCTTTATATAAGCTTGAGTCGGCGGTTTTACTGCTCGTGCAGATTGTAGCCTGGATTTACCATGCGCGTTTTGGCGATACCGCAGCCCACGCCGCCGGTATCATCGAGGTAAACCGCAGAAACCTCGACCGGGTCGAGGGTAAGTGGACAGCATTTTGCGATACCGGTTCGGAATTTTCAGAGCCTGAGCACCCATATTGCGCTGATCTTGACATCGTGGGCAACAAGTCGCTGTTCCAATATTTGAACGTCACTCACACCTGGCATGGTCGTCAGGCATTCGCGCGGGATCTGCTGGAGGCGCACTACAGCGAAGGTGAAATTAAAAAGCGGCAGGAGGCCGTCGCGGAGCTTGCCCAGGACGATGCCTTTGCCGCCGAGCTTGAGCATCGCTTCGCGCGAATCGGCAGTGACCCTGCGGCGCCCGAGCTCGTTCGGCAGTTACAGGATTCCCAGCCGTTTACCCGAAGCCGGAT
>CAZHUG010000059.1:8763-12841 GCA_964535405.1 uncultured Oscillospiraceae bacterium
ATTGCGAGCACTGCTGATGTATGCGCCGCTTGCCCTGCTTGTTTTTGTGGGGCTCGTTGTCCTGGGCCGTTGGCAGCAGTTTTACCTTCTGTCGGTATACCTCTATGCGGCACAGGCCGTCGTCTGGCTTCTCGGCCTGCTGTCCACCAATAAGTATATGAGCAGCATCGGCAAGCTTCCGTTTAAGCTAGAGCGCTATAGGGAAGTTTTTGCGCTGGTTGCCGACACAGATTTTAGCGCAGACCGGCTCAAGCAAATACAAAATGCCCTCACCGCGGACAATGTCTCTGCAACCGGGGCGATGCGTGAGCTTGCAAGGATTACAGAAAAAGCCGGTGT
The DNA here is from genome assembly GCA_964535405.1 of uncultured Oscillospiraceae bacterium. Classification (GTDB taxonomy): domain Bacteria; phylum Bacillota; class Clostridia; order Oscillospirales; family Oscillospiraceae; genus Scatomorpha. Next base: position 9,103 of record CAZHUG010000059.1, read on the forward strand.
ACGAAAAAATCCAATCATATATTTTATACTGAATGTCTTATTCCTGTGGGACTTCAATTGCGCCTTTGGGCTTGAAGACTGGAAAAAGAAATATGCCCCGCACTGCGAGGGCTGGTTTCTCGCCCTTGGCGAGCTTGAGAGTCTGGCCTGCTTTGCCACCTTCAAACGCATCTGCAATCACAGCTGCTTTCCGCAGCTATCCTCTGTACGCCGTCTGGAGGCCGAGGAGCTCGGGCATCCACTCATCGCAAACGAGCTGCGTGTCACGAACCCGCTTCGTCTGCGCGATGATATAATCATCGTCTCCGGCTCGAACATGTCCGGAAAGACCACATACCTGCGCACGGTGGGCATAAATGTGGTGCTGGCACGCGCAGGCGGCCCTGTGTGCGCAAAGGAAATGGTGTTTTCCGATTTGCAGATTGCGACCTCCATGCGCATAGCTGATGATTTAAACGAGGGCGTCTCCACCTTCTATGCCGAGCTAAAGCGCATCAAAGGAATACTTGATGCCGCGAAGTCGGACAGCAACACGCTGTTTCTTATAGACGAAATTTTCCGCGGAACCAATTCTGTTGACAGGCTCAGCGGTGCCGAGACTGTGATTCGAAAGCTACATGCGCTGCACGCGGCAGGGATGGTCACCACCCACGACCTGGAGCTGTGCGACATGGCGGAGTCTGACGCATATATCCGAAACTACAGTTTTTCCGAATATTACAAAGACGGTCAAATCTGCTTTGACTATAAAATCCAGCCGGGTAAATCCCGAACCACCAACGCGAAATATCTCATGGAGCTGCTGGACATAATTTAAAACCAACGAAAAAAGGTGCTGTCACTATGACAGCACCTTTTTTAACCTGCAGGCAACTTATTTGCCCTGTAAGTTAGCCGCGACGTTCTTGTATGAGCAGGGGCAATTTGATATGATGATTGCAGTCAGACATGGAGGCGATTAAATGAAAATTAGCCAAACAATAAAGGAAAAGCGCAAGGAGCTGGGCATGACGCAGGAGCAGGTGGCGGATTTTTTGGGAGTATCCATTCCATCCGTGAGTAAATGGGAAAACGGGAACACCTATCCCGATATAACCCTCCTGCCTCCACTTGCAAGGCTGCTCGGAACAGACCTGAACACTCTGCTATCCTTTAAAGACGACCTTTCGGATATTGAAATCGGGCACATTGTCAATGAAATATCTGCGCAGATGGAAAGCGACGGCTTTGATGCCGGATTCCGGGCCGCTGTGGCGAAAATAAGGGAGTACCCCAACTGCGACATGCTCGCATATTGCCTGGCTGCTTGCATGAAAGGCGCGCTGTCACTGCTTAATGTCACGGATCATGAGCCGTACATTGAGTATATTGACGAACTTATCGAGCGCAGCGCAAAAAGCAGCAACTCCGTTGTGCGCAACTCCGCACTGTCGCTGCAGATTGCACGACTGATCGAGCTGGGCGAGTTTGAGCATGCCGAGGAGCTGATAAAGGCTCTGCCCACTGCTTCGCCCGACGGGAAAACCATGCTGGCAAATCTCTATTTAAAGATGAATCGCTATGACGAGGCCGCCATGATTTATGAGCAGAAGCTTCTTGAGCTGTCTATCAATATACAGGCAACGCTGCTGGGACTTACGCGCGCCGCGGCCTGTGAGGATAGGCTCGACGATGCCGAGTATTGCGCCGATGTATACGAGCGCACGGTAAGAGAATTTGGCTTTGTGGATTACACCGCCCCGGCGGCCCGGCTCGAGGTCGCGACAAAAAAGCAAGACAGCGAGGGCTGCCTTGCCATCTTGAAAGAAATGCTTGAGTCCATGAGCAAAGAACAAGTCAGAACCCACTTGCCACTTTACAGGAAACTTGAACTCTCAAGTACAAAGGCCGAGTCTCTCAGCTTTGAGAGGTATATACCAGCCATTATAAAGGAATTCGAGACTGATGAAAAACTCTCATTTCTGAGAGCTGAGCCAAGATTTCTGGCTCTAATGGCAGAATATAGTCAGGCTTGAGAGCCGCGGGCTATTCCCAGGCCTTCCAAACCTCCGGCGCATAGCCGACGCTTGCCTGCTTGCCGTTTCGCACTATTGGCGTCGTGATATTGTCAGGATATTCCAGAAGCTTCTCGATCTTATCGGCATCGTGGGCCATGTACTCCAAAAGGCTCAGATCCGGTGCCTTGGGGTCAATAAGCGCGGCAAGTCCCACGGCGGCACGCACCGACTCAAACTCACGGCGGCTGATGCCGTAGCGCGGCAGGTCAATGAGCTGATACTTCAGCTTGCGCTCTTTAAAATACCTCTCGGCCTTTTTTGTGTCAAAGCATTTGCCCCTGCCGAAAATCTGTATGTTCATATGGCACGCTCCAGTATATTCATAAGATTATAATAGAATATATTCCGAACGAGGCTCTCGCTGTAATTTTGCCGCAGCAGGGCCTCGTATATTTTGCCCATGTCCTGCACGCCCTCTATGCCCCTCGGCGCGGCATCAATTCCGTCCAGGTCCGCACCCATGAAAAGGGAATGCTCCCCGCCAAGGGCAAGGAAGTGCTCCACATGCCGCAGCACGTCATCAATGTCCGCATTGGGCGCGATAAAATCCGCGCAGAGGTTTATTCCCGCGCCGCCGCCTGCTTTCACCAAAGCCTCAAACTGCGCGTCAGTCAGGTTGCGGGGAAAGGTCGAGCACACAGCCGCGCTGTTCGAGTGGCTTGCAATAGGAGGCTTCGAGCTGACCTCCAGCACGTCCCAAAATGTGCGCTCGGACGCGTGGGACATGTCGAGCACAACGCCAAGCTCGTTTGCGGCGTACACAAAGTTGCGCCCGGCTTCGGTCAGCCCGCTGCCACTGTCCATAGCAGAGCCGGCGAGTGCGTTATCCTTGTTCCAGCAGAGGTTAACGAGCACGACACCGTCCTCGTCATACGCACGGCGCAGACGCTCAACAGAGCAGTCGAGCTGCTCCATGCCCTCAACTGACAGGAAAGCTGCGATTTTCCCCTCGACTGCGGCGGCACGGGCATCAGAAGCGCTCCGGCAGAACACCGCCCTGCCTTTAAGCTCGGATTTTAACAGTGCCACCTTTTCCTCATAGCGCCCGCCCCAGATTGCAAAAAACTGTGCGCCGGGGCTGTAGCGCGACAGGCGCGACAGGTCAAGGTGGAAGTTGTTCTGGAGAAGCGAGCCGCCGTTTTCTAAAACCTTCGTTATAGTATCACAATGCGCGTCAAAATATGGAATGCTCATATAAGCCCCCGCTTTTTTGCCGCCGCCTCAAGACGCAGCGCCGCCTTCTCAACATATTCAAAGGGACAGGCCAGATTGACGCGGTGGAAAAATTCAAAGCCTTTTCCGAAAATTGTGCCGCGCTGTGAATAGAATTTTGCCTCCTGCCAGAGAAACTTATCCAGCTCCTCGGGCTCGAGCCCTGCTGCACTGCAATCCAGCCAGACAAGGTAGGTCCCCTCCTGCTCGTTGCAGGAAAAGATCGGCACGCGCTCGGAAAGGAAACTGCGGAGCCAGTCGCAATTGTGCTTTAAAACCTTTTTGCAGTCATCAAGCCAAGCTTCCCCGTCTCTATACGCTGCCTCACATGCTGCGAAGCCGAAGGCATTTATGTAATGTCCCATATTTTGGTCAATGATCTTGCCCACACGCTCCCTAATCTCAGGATTCGGGATGATAACGTTGCTGATGGTCATGCCGGCAATGTTGAAGCTCTTGCTCGGCGCTGT
>CAZHUG010000059.1:12851-13491 GCA_964535405.1 uncultured Oscillospiraceae bacterium
AGCTCGTCTGAAAGCGAGGCAAAAACGCTGTGCTCGTGTCCGGGATATGTAAGGTCAAAGTGAATTTCGTCAGAGACGACGAGAACATTGTGGCGCAGGCAAATATCACCGAGAGCCCGAAGCTCCTCCCGGGTCCAGACGCGGCCGGTCGGGTTGTGAGGACTGCAAAAAATGAAAAGCTTCACATTTTCGCTGATAATCTTGCGTTCCATGTCCTCAAAATCCATGACATAACGCCCGTCCTTTAAGACAAGATCACTGCGAACCAGTTTTCTGTCGTTATTATTGACGCTGTTATAAAACGGCGCGTAGGACGGGAAATTCACCAGAACAGCGTCTCCCCTTTCGGTCAGCGCCTGCACGCAATAGCCAATGGCGGCGACAAGGCCGTAGGTCTGTCTTATCCAATCCGCTTCCACCTTCCAATTATGTCGCCGGCTCATCCATGAACAAATCTCGCCCACCAGTGCGTCTGACGGGCCGGAATAGCCAAAGCCGCCGTTTTTAATCTGATTTTTTAGCGCTGAGGCAATCTCCGGCGCTATTTTAAACTTCATCTCTGCGACTCCAAACTCCACTGCGTCTCGCTCCGGCTCACCAAAGGCGCGCAGGCGCTCCCACATGGGAGCGCCTGTACCAA
>CAZHUG010000060.1:0-3875 GCA_964535405.1 uncultured Oscillospiraceae bacterium
CGCGTCTTTATACGCGAAGCGGCTTTTATTTTAAAAAGGACTGATTTTTATAAACCTAACTGAAAGAGTAAAAGAACGTGCAGTTCTCGCAGGACTCTCCGCAGCCTCAATGGATGCGTCAGAGCGATCCACCGAAACTTCAATGGAGGAGCTTGCTGCTCTGGTTGAAACTGCCGGGGGCGAGGTTTTAGCTATGCTCACGCAATCGCTGCCTAACCCTGATCCGCGCTCGTTTCTGGGCAAGGGCAAGGTGCAGGAGCTCAAGGAGCTCATCGTAAACTCCGAGTGCGACATGGCAGTTTTTGATAACGAGCTCTCCCCTTCTCAGATGCGGGTTCTCTCCGAGGAGCTTGGCGTCAAGGTTCTTGACCGTGCCGGTCTCATCCTCGACATCTTTGCCCAGAGAGCACAGACAAAGGAAGGCCAGCTTCAGGTCGAGCTGGCGCAGTATCAATACCTTCTGCCGCGCCTGACCGGCATGTGGACTCACCTTGTCCGCCAGACCGCGTCCGGCGGCCCGTCCCCGATCGGCACACGCGGCCCGGGTGAAACACAGCTTGAAACCGACCGCCGCCATATCCGCAGGAAAATTCAAAAACTGAAGGAAGAGCTTGAGCAGGTGCGCAAGGTGCGCTCTGTACAGCGCCGCCGCCGTGAGCAGAACGCCATACCGGTCGTGGCCATCGTGGGCTACACAAACTCCGGCAAATCCACACTGCTCAACCTGCTGACTGACTCCGACATTCCGGCAAATGACCGACTTTTTGATACCCTGGACACCACCACCCGCAGGCTTCATCTTGACGAGGCTCAGGAGATATTGCTGTCCGACACCGTCGGATTCATTCGCAAGCTGCCCACGCATCTGGTGCAAGCCTTTAAGGCCACGCTTGAGGAGCTCACCTTCGCTGACGTGCTCTTGCATGTAATTGACATCACAAGCCCCGATATGGATAACCAGATCGAGGTTGTTGAGGCGCTTATTACCCAGCTCGGCGCAGGCGACACGCCCTGTCTTCAGGTATACAACAAGTGTGACAGCTTTGTCGGCCTGTTGCCCCACGGCGAGAACATCGTCTGCATCTCTGCAAAAACGGGTGAAGGTACGCCGGAGCTCTTGGCGAAGGTTGCCGAGGTTCTGGGTCGCGAGAGTCGCCGCGTAACGCTCAGTCTGCCATATGATAAGGCGGGACTTGTTGACCAGCTGCGCCGCGAGGCCGTCGTTCTGAGTCAGGACTACAACGATAGCGGCATCGAGCTTGAGGTTGTTGTAAAGCCCGAGCTTTGGGGGCGCGTTAAAGACTATATTAAAGGAGCGGATTCGGATGACACTGACAACTGAGCGACTGATTCTCCGTCCCTGGCGGGATGACGACGCTGCTGTGCTCTACGAATACGCTAAAGATCCGCGTGTCGGGCCTGCTGCCGGCTGGCCTGTGCACACTTCGGTCGAAAACAGCCGGCATATCATAGAAACCGTGCTCTCTCAGGACGGCACCTTTGCGGTGACGCTCAAGGACACGGGAGCGCTCATCGGCAGCATCGGCATTTTCAGCTCCGATATAAAATGCGCCGAAGGTGAGCCGGAAATTGGATATTGGATGGCCGTCCCCTTCTGGGGTCAGGGCTATATACCCGAGGCCGTTCGTGAGCTGCTGCGTTTGGCTTTTGAGGAGCAGGGCGCAGGGCGCGTTTGGTGTTCGCATTTTGACGGAAACGATAAATCCCGCCGCGTCATCGAAAAATGCGGCTTCAGCCACATCAGCAACGAGCCCACCATCTGGCCGGCTATTGGAGAGACCTTCGACACACTCTGCTACAGCATAGACCGCGACAAGTGGCTGGAGGCAAGGGGCAAATGAGTGATTATCTTGTGCCAGCGGGTCGAGCCCAGGCCGAACACGTGGATAAGAAATCCAGATTCATCGCTCAAGTCTGCCCAGTCACAAGTGAAGCCGAGGCCATGGCCTTTGTTGAGAGTATCCGCAAAAAACACGCAGACGCCACGCATAATGTCTGGGCCTATGTCTTGCACAAGGGCGCAATGCGCTGGTCGGATGACGGCGAGCCCGGGGGTACCTCCGGGCAGCCGACGCTGAATGTCTTTCGCAGTTCAAACGTCAGTGAGGTCTGCTGCGTTGTGACGCGATATTTCGGTGGAATACTGCTGGGTTCCGGCGGCCTTGTCCGCGCGTACTCGAAGGCCGCAAGTCTGGCGCTTGAGGCTGCGGGGCTTGCGCGCATGGCACCGTGGACACAGCTGCTTATATGCTGCGGCTACTCGCAGTATGAGCGCGTCCGGCACATGCTTTTAGAATACGGCGCGGAGGAGATCGATGCCGCTTTCGGTGCAGAAGTTGATATCACCGCGATGCTGCCGGTCGAGCATGTGGAGCCTGTTATAGAGCGATTGACTGATCTGACCGCGGGTACTGCACGCAGCGTCATAGCAGACACTACTTATAGACCACAGAAGATATGAAATTTCTCCCCTATTACGCGGGGAGAAATTTCTTTTGCAATAATAGAGGGTTAATTGCAGGATGTGTCGTATAAGACTAATGGAAAGAAGAATAATGTCCTAAAAATAAAGGAGAATTACATATGAGCTGTCCCAGAGAGATACGTGAGCGCGCAGAAGATGTCATAGTCTGCCACTACGGCGTCCTCTCCCGCGACAGTGCGGGCAGAGCAAGACCGGAGGCGGAGTGCGACATCCGCACCTGCTTTCAGCGCGATATAGACCGCATAATTCACTGCAAGAGCTTTCGCAGGCTCAAGCACAAGACGCAAGTTTTCCTTCAGCCTGAGGGCGATCATTATCGAACCCGCTTGACTCACACGCTTGAGGTCGCACGTATCGCCCGCACTATATCACGCGCATTGATGTTAAATGAGGATCTGACCGAGGCTATAGCTCTGGCTCACGATCTTGGGCACACGCCCTTCGGTCATGCAGGTGAGCGCGCGTTGGCAGAACTTCTGCCCGGTGGTTTTCGTCACTATGAACAAAGCCTCCGCGTGGTGGACAGGCTTGAAAAGGACGGCTGCGGCTTAAACCTCTGCGAGGAGACCCGCATGGGTATCCTGAACCACACAACCGGTGAGCCCCGCAGCACGCTTGAGGCCGACGTCGTGCGTATGGCTGACAGAGTTGCCTTCATTAACCATGACCTTGACGACGCGGAGCGCGCCGGAATCCTATCACCCGGCGATGAGCCATACATAGTCCGTGAGCGCATTGGCCTGCGCAATTCCGAGCGCATAAACGCAATCGTCAGCAACATAATCGCCCACAGCGGCGGGGGCACGCCCAGCATGTCCCGGGAAATGCAGGAGGCGGTAGATGTTTTCACCAGCTTTATGTACGAGAGCGTATATAAAAACCCGGTCGCAAAGGGTGAGGAGAGCAAGGTTGGGAATATAATTCACGGGATTTGGGAATATTATGTCAACCATCCTGATAAGCTGCCGAAAGACTATCTGGCAATTGCAAATGAGGACGGGCTGGAACGCTCAGTGACTGACTACGTCTCCGGCATGACCGACAGCTTCGCAATGGAGATCTACAGCAGTATCTTTATTCCGGAAGCCTGGAGTGTAAAATAATATAGATATAAATATGCTTAGGGGGTGAGCGTGCATGGCCTTTTCAGATCAGTTTTTGCAAGAGTTGTCCGAACGAAATGAAATTGTAGATGTTGTCTCCGGCTATGTAAAGCTCACAAAGCGCAGTGGGCAAAACCAGTTTGGGCTCTGCCCCTTCCACAGTGAAAAGACGCCGTCGTTTTCGGTTTCGCCCTCGAAGCAAATTTACCACTGCTTTGGCTGTGGCAAGGGCGGCAGTGTCATAAACTTCATAATGGAGATTGAGA
>CAZHUG010000060.1:3885-13234 GCA_964535405.1 uncultured Oscillospiraceae bacterium
CAATATTGAATTAATTGCTAGTGAAAATTTTGCTTCGAATGCAGTTCTTGAAACTATTGGTTGTTTTATGACCAATAAATATGCAGAAGGTTATCCTGGAGCTAGGTATTATGGTGGTTGTGAAAATGTCGATGCTGTTGAGTTTTTGGCACGGCGCGCAGGAATGACCATTCCGGAGCAGGACAACGATCCGGGACGTTCAAAGCGCGAGCGGCTTTATAAACTTAACCGGGATGCGGCGCGCTACTTTTTTGATGAGCTTGTCTCACCCGGGGGCGAGCCGGCACAGAGCTATCTGCAAAGACGCGGGCTGTCGAGATCCATCTCCCGCCGTTTCGGACTCGGCTTCGCCCCTGACGGCTGGGACGGGCTGACGCACGCGATGAAGAAGCTCGGCTATTCCGAGCGCGAACTCACAGAGGCGGGGCTTGTCCGCAGCGGTAAAAAAGGTGGCGTTTATGACACCTTCAGAGATAGGCTCATGTTCCCGGTCATAGATGTGCGCGGGAACGTCATAGCCTTTTCAGGTAGAGCACTCGGCGACAGCGGGCCAAAGTATATGAATAGCCCCGAAACGCTCATTTTCAGCAAAAGCCATAATCTTTTTGGCTTAAATATGGCTAAAAAGTCAAAAGCGGGATACATTATTCTCGTAGAGGGAAATATTGACGTCGTTTCGCTGCATCAGGCAGGTTTTGACAGCACTGTTGCATCATTGGGAACCTCCCTCACGCCTGAGCAGGCGCGATTGCTCTCGCGCTACACGAAGGAGATCGTCATCTGCTACGATGCCGACTCCGCCGGCATAAAAGCCTCTCAGCGCGCCATAGGCATTCTGGAGAAGCTTGAAATTAAGGTTCGTGTTCTGACACTGCCGGGCTCCAAAGACCCGGATGACTATATTAAGGCAAACGGAGCCGACGCATTCCGCAACCTTTTGGAGAAGAGTGAGAGCCATGTTGATTATCGTCTCCAGATTGTTCTGAACAATCATGACCTCAACACTGACGAGGGCAAGGTCCTTTTCCTGCGCGATGCTACTGATATGGTAGCCTCGCTGCCCGGTGCCGTTGAGCGCGAGGTCTATGCGATGCGTGTCGCGTCGCTCTGCGGTGTGTCTGACGCTGCGGTGAAGTCAGAGGTCGCAAGACGGCGCAAGCGCAAGACCAATGCAGCAACAAAGCGGACAGAGCGCGAGCTGTTCCGCCCGGTGCAAGCGGCGCAGCCGTCCGTCAAGACGATACGCTACTCAAACCCGCGTTCCGCCTCCGCCGAAGAGGGTGTCATCCGGCTTCTTAGTCTGGATCCGGCACTCTTTCTCAGCATAATCGGGCCCGACGAGGGCGACTTTAGCTCAAAAGAGCTATGGCGCATTTTCTCCGAACTGCGCAGCCGCACGGAGTCTGGCGAACCAATTTCAGCCGCTGCAATGGGCGCTGTGCTGTCAGCGGATGAGATGAGTCTCATGTCGAGTATACTTCAAAAGCCGGAGTCCACCGCAAACGGTAGGCGGGCACTTGGAGATTACATAGAAATAATGAAGGCCGAAAACGGCGTTACAGTCTCCTGTGAGGAAGACCTACGCACCGTTGCCGACCGTCTAAAAGAAATAAAGGGGTTTAAAGGATAATGCAGACAAAGAAGAATGAGGACAGCGTCGAAGTGAGTACCAAGGAGCTCGAGGCCGCTGCCAACGAGCCAAATAAGGTGACAAATACTCAGGAGACGGCAAAGCCTGCTCCTAAAAAGAGGAAGAGTCCGGCAAAGGCCGCGCCCGTGACTCCCGCTCCCATAGACCCTGAGGCTGAGGCCAAGGCTCGCGATGATAGACTCAATGCGCTCGTCGAAAAGGGGAAAAAGTCCGGCAGACTCTCAGCTAAGGAGATGCTTGAGGTCACTAACGAACTGAATTTGGATCCTGAGGAACAGGATAAATTTTACGACAAGCTTGAAGGTCTCGGAATCGTCACCGAGGGCGATGAGGATGTACTTCCTCCGCTTGATGAAGACGAATTGCCCGCAGAAGCGCTCAAGGAGCTCGAGGAGGTCACTGAGGAGGAGATCGCAAAGACTGCCGCCGTGGTTGACACCTTCTCTACGGACGACCCTGTACGAATGTATCTCAAGGAGATAGGCAAGGTCGCGCTGCTGACCCCTGAGGAGGAGCAGATTCTCGCCAAGAAGATGGCTGAGGGCGATGAGGAAGCCAAACGCCAGATGGCCGAGGCTAACCTCAGACTTGTCGTTTCCATTGCCAAGCGCTATGTCGGTCGCGGCATGCTGTTTCTGGATCTAATTCAGGAAGGCAACCTCGGCCTTATAAAGGCAGTTGATAAATTCGACTACACCAAGGGCTATAAATTTTCCACCTATGCAACCTGGTGGATTCGTCAGGCGATAACCCGCGCCATTGCAGACCAGGCTCGCACGATCCGCATCCCAGTGCACATGGTTGAGACCATCAATAAGGTCATCCGTGTCTCGCGTCAGCTTCTGCAGGAACTGGGTCATGATCCCTCTGCTGAAGAAATTGCAGAGGAAATGGGCATGACCGTGGAAAAAGTGCGTGATATTCTCAAAATCGCCCAGGAGCCCGTCAGCCTTGAGACTCCCATAGGTGAAGAGGAGGACTCTCACCTGGGTGACTTCATTCCGGACGAGGACGCGTCTGAGCCCAGTGAGGCTGCCAGCTTCTCTCTGCTCAAGGAGCAGCTCATGACCGTGCTCGACACCCTGACTCCGAGAGAGAAAAAGGTACTTGAGCTTCGCTTCGGCATCATCGACGGACGCACCCGCACTCTTGAAGAGGTCGGCAAGGAATTTAACGTCACGCGTGAGCGCATCCGCCAGATTGAAGCCAAGGCACTGCGCAAGCTTCGGCACCCCAGCCGCAGCAAAAAGCTTCGCGACTTCCTTAATTGAGTAATAAGAATTGGCTCCCGCCGGCTGGCTGAACCGAATTTAATAAAAACATTAATCCCGCCTGTAGTTCTGATTGCAGGCGGGATCAATGTCGTATTCTTTATATATAAGAGAGGTCAATATGTAAAATCGCATAAAATTTTACAGCGTTTTGCACAAAAAACTACGGCGTATTTTCGTTATAATCCTCCAAAGTTAATAAAGATGTTTGACGTACAGGCTTGTACATGCTACCATAGTCTTACAGTTGTGCGCAAACGGTTGCGCACCTTTCGATGGCTTTTTTAAAAGGAGAATTCCTTATGGAAAATGGCGCGAGAAAACGTGATATTCTACTCGATGACATAGCAAGAGATCTCGAGCTGAGTAAATCTACGGTTTCTCGCGCCATTTCTGGTAAGGGGCGCGTTTCGGAAAAGACTCGCGAGAGGGTTTTAAGGTATATTGAACAGCACAGCTATAGGCCAAATATCATCGCGCAGAGTCTGGCGAGCTCGCGTTCGTTTAACATCGGCGTCGTGTTGCCGTCTGACTACTTTTTTTCGGAAAGTCCATTTTTTCAGAACGTATTGGCAGGAATCGTCGAGGCGACCGAAGAAGTCAACTATGATGCCATTGTAATTTCCTGCTCCGAAAATGATTGGGCCTCTCTGCGGCGCATAATACAGAACAGCAAGGTCGATGGTGTTATTATAACGCGCGCGGTGGACGATGATTTGAGTGTGGACTATCTCAAGAGCATCAATCTGCCGTTTGTGCTTATCGGCTCGGTGTCAGACCCGGAAATTGCTCAAATTGACACAAATCAAGTTGTAGCCTGCAGGGCGCTCATGCGGCGTTTGACGAACGACGGAATAAAAAGACCCGCGCTTTTATACGGAAATCCTAAACACGCGGTAAATCACAGTCGCCTGTCCGGCTTTCAGCTGGGTCTGTCTGATGCAGGTATTTTGGAAGCTGACTGCCAGGTTTTCTCGGGAATCAGTAATATTCAAGACATTTTAATGGCGGTTAACATACTGCTGGACAGTGAGACCGACTGCATTGTGTGCGGTGACGATTACATTGCCAGCCATATAAAGATGCTGCTCAACAGTCTGAATTTTGAGGTGCAGAATAAAATTCGTATAGCCTCGTTTTTTAACAGTGTACTGCTTGAAAACTTCAACCCGCCTATTCTTGCTGTCAACATAGACGCAAACGCTCTGGGCAGAGCCGCCGCGCACAAGCTGCTCTCAGGCCTCATTGAGAGCTATTCACCAAGTTCTGCCGAAGGTGACATTCAAGATGCCTGGGCAATCATAGGAGACGTAAAATGACAAAAAATAATTCTGATATCTTTATACTTAATGTTGTGCATCGTCCGGAGATGGTTCCCGAATACGCGGAGAAAACCGCCGGCAGCGACGGTGACCACAGCGCCCTTTTGACCGAGTCACTGGATATATTTATCCTCCAGCAGGAGATTGCCCATAAAAACGGCATCCGCACCACAATACAGATGACTTACGCTTCCCTGTTTAACGAGCAGGCGGTGGCACTTGCAAAGGAGCACCACGAACAGTACGGCGACGAGATTTCTCTGACTCTTCTGGGCCTGCCCTGCAAGCAGTTCACCGAGAAATATCACACCAAGGATTTTTGTATCTGGATGTTCTCGATGGAGGATAAAAAACGCATAGTAGATGACGTTTTTGGTCTTTTCCACGAGCGCTTTGGCTTCTGGCCCGAGTCCACCGGCTCTTACTACATGGACGCCGAGCTCATAAACTACGTTAAGGCGCAGTACCCTTCCGTGAAATGTGCGGTTGCCACCTGCTTCGAGGAAGGCCCGAAGGCATATCACACCTGCAACAACTCCTGGTACACACTCATGGACGGCGGCCCCTGGGCGCCCTGGATACCCTCGAAGCAGAACACTCACGCACCGGCCGCAAACGAGGCTGAGGACAGCGGCATCGTCGCCATCCCCCACCTGTCGCGCGATCTCATCGCCTGCTTTGACGGCAACGGCAGCAACTTCGGAACTCACCCGCAGAACGTTCTGCGCGGCATGATATATAAGGATGGGGAGTATCCTTACTTATATAACCTCATTGATCAGTACCGCCATCAGGCGAAATTTAACCATGGCTATTCTTATAATATGATGTTCGTAGGCCCGGGCTGGATGAATAAGCGCGGACGCTGGGAGGCTCCATTCGAGCTTCTCAAAAAGAGCTATGAGGACTGCATGGCATATTACGCAGGGCTTAAGGATGAAGGCAAGCTCGTCGATATGACCATGGCTGAATTTGCCGATTGGTTCAGGGCAAACCGCAGCTACGAACAGCCTGAGCTTGCGCTCTGGCGCGATATACTCTACGGCTCTGACAAGCAGTATTTCTGGTATGCCGACCCATACCTGCGCAGCTGCGTGGACATGAATCAGGGCGGTGCGCTCATTGATCTGCGCCCCTATGTGGCAAAGCTCGAGCGGCCTGTCGGCATAGGCACACCCCGTGTACAGGACGCAAGCTATCCCTTCCTCATTCAGTCGATGTACAGGGCGGGATATTTCACCCACTACGCCGGCGAAGGCACAATTAAAAGCTGCCGCCTGAGCTATGGTGGGCAGGAGACCGATCTCTGTCTCTGCCGCACTAAGGCCCGCGTGGGCGAGGCTGACGGCGCGCGCATTCTTACTCTCGACCCGGTCGAGGTTATTTTGGCCGGAGTGAGCTTCAGCATACAGACTGTTTACAAATTTATCGAGGGTGGCGCGCGTATTGAGATTGAGCGGCATGTCCTCTCATCAAGTGACCCGAATGCCGAGCTGACGCTTGACGAATACGCCACCTGCTGCTACGGCACGACAGAATATCCCGAGGATATGAGCGGCATCACGCTGGGCGTCAGCAGTGTCGATGCTCAAGAGGAAATTAGCTACGCATACCGCTGCCGCGAGGCAGCCCTGCCTCATGCGATACAGGCAAGCGCCCACATACCGGCGATCGGGACACGGCTCACAGTCACGGCACAGGGCGATATGACGGGCTACATTCGCGAGGGCTATGCCTTCTCCCCGATGTTCACACTTGGACTGAAACAGACTATAAAAGGCAATGGGACGGTGAAAACATGGCTCAGTCTACAAAAGGAAAATTAAATTACCGTTGTCCGTCCTGCTTCATGCGGGACTTGGACATGGATATGTTTTATGACGCGCAGAAGGGGGAATATTACTGCCTGCGCTGTTGCTACCACGGAAACGAGCAGGATGTACTCGAAAAAAACGACATGGCCCGCTTCCGCTACCGCGATATGCTCAAAAGAATAACTGTTTTCGAGGATTGAACTTATGATACTTGGTGCTGATATATCCACATTAGACGAAACCAAGCGCCTTGGCGGCCGCTTTTATGACTCCGACGGCAAGGAAGGCGAGCTTGTCCCCATTCTTGTGGAGAATGGATTTAACGCCGTAAGGCTCAGGCTCTGGAACGATCCCTACAGTCTCGAGGGCGAGCCCTATGGTGCGGGTGGCTGTGACCTTCCCTGCCTCATGCGCACGGCGCGTTCTGCGGTGGATGCCGGCATGGATTTTTTGCTGGATTTTCACTATTCGGATTTCTGGTGCGATCCCTCCCGTCAGCTTCTGCCCAAGGCTTGGCAGAATATGAGTTTTACCCAGCTCACGCAGGCTGTATATGATTACACGCGCGACATTTTAGTCACACTTTCCGATGCCGGTCTCTCCCCCCGCTGGGTTCAGCCGGGAAACGAGATCACGGGCGGTATGCTCTGGCCTCTGGGCAAGCTCGACGGCTCACAGGAGGGCTTTGACAGGCTCTGCGCACTGCTAAACTCCGCCTGCCGCGCAATCAGGGAGTATTCTGATGCGAAAATAATCCTTCACCTGGAGCGCAGCGGCGACAATGCCTGCTATCGCGAGTGGTTCGATCAGATGGTCGCGCACGACGTGCCGTTTGACATTATCGGCGTCTCATACTATCCCTTCTGGCACGGTGATTTTAACGCACTGAGCGCTAATCTATCGGATATGATCGCGCGCTACGGGCGCGAGGTCATGGTTATTGAGACTTCATACGCCTTCACCGGTGAGCACTACGACGCGAGCTCGGATAACGTAAACCTCGTCATAAACGGCTCACTTACGATGGCGGACGGCTCTGCCCCGCCCTACCCGCTCGACCGTGAGGGTCAGGTGGACTTCGTACGCAAGCTGCTGGGTACCATTGCCGCACTGCCCGAGGGCAAGGGCACGGGTTTCTGGTATTGGGAGCCCGCGTGGATTCCGGTGAGCGGCTCTACATGGGCGACCGAGGCCGCAAGAGAGTATATCGGCGAGCAGGAAAAACTCGGCGGAAACGAGTGGGCTAACCAGTGTCTGTTCGACTATCAAGGCAGGGCAACCCCCGCATTGAAGGAGTTCAAGAAATTTTCGGAGGTTTAGCTATGAAAAAGTTCGCCGCCATTCTTCTGGCTGGTCTAATGCTGTGTTTTGCCGCCTGCTCCGCCGGCAGTCCCAGGGAAAGCGGCGGCTCTGCAACCGACGCATCAATTTCTATCAGTGATATTTCCATCGCTTTAGGTGATAATTTAGTGATTGAGCCTGTGTTCACGCCGGAGCGTGACGCGGTGAGCTACTCCGAATATGACGAGAGTATAATAAGCATCAAAAACGGCATGATCCGCACAATCTCCGCCGGGGACACCACGGTGCGCGCAGACTGCGACAATTCAGACGCCTTCTGTGTCTTCAGGGTCACGGTTTCGGAGCTTGAGGGAACAAGTGAGATTGAAAGCTTTAACGAGGCCGGAACCTTCGACGCCGACGAGCCGCTCTCACTCTGGACTCTTTCCGGAGAGACCGCGAGCGAGCACATTGTTGAGGCCGACCTTGAGGGCGGCAACAAGTCCAAGGCACTCAAGCTCTGGGCGAGTGACGGGGGCGCAATTGACCTTGTCCTATCGCGCACGATAAGCAATCTGCCCGCCGGGGAATACACCTTTATGCTGACCGCCAGAGCGGGGCAGTTTGACGAGATCAGCGTCTCGATTAACGACGATGATTACCTCTGGTCTGAGGGCTCCATCGGCAGCAGCGGCAACCCCTCATACTTTTTGTATACGCTGCCCACAACCGGAGATATCAGCTTCTCACTTAGCGTATCGGCTGCTGCCGGGAACGCAGGCTGGGGCTACATAGACGATATCAGCATTCAGTCCGGCAACGCCGTGCCTGAAAATCTGGTCTCAAGCAGCACAATTAACTACAGCTTTGAGGACGGCCTGGACGGCTGGCTCCTTGACGCGCCCGAGTCCGGACTGCTTTCCGCCAACAGCAGTACTGCTGCTTCCTCCGGCGTATACGCTCTCAACTACTGGGGCGAGATGAGCAAAAACGACAGCTTTACGCTCAAACAGAACATAAATGGAGTCGCCGAGGGCACATACAGACTCTCCGTCAGTCTTATCGTGGGCTGTGATCAGGGGCTTGAAAAGCTTGAGGATGCTGTTCTGTACATTAAAAACTACGACGGCACAGGCGGCGAGTTGACAGTTGACGTTTCACGAGTAAGCGGCTGGAACGAAGGCGTTTTTACCGAGTATTCAATCGAGGACATTGACATCAGCTCCTCCGAGCTTGAGGTAGGACTGCGCATGACCATGGGTGCGGATACGGTCTGGATTCATCTGGACGATCTCATCCTGGCAAGGGCGTGACAGCATGAAAAAATGTATAATTTCCCTTCTTCTGGCATCGGCGCTTATATTTAGTCTCGTCGGCTGCGGCAAACCGCAGACTGAAAATCTTATTGTGAGCAATATCGAGGTCGAGGTTGACGAGAAGGTTCAAATTGATGTAGTGACCGAGCTCGAGGGCGATGTAAGCTACAGCTTCGACGGCGACGCCATCGCAATCTACGACGGCAGGGTTCGCGGCATGGTCGCCGGAACCAGTACTGAGGTCACGGCGACTGCCCCGGGTTACGAGGGTCAGTTCACCGTCATCGTCTCTGAGGACAGCTATGTAAGAAGCGAGGATGGCGACTGGTTTTCCGATATTTCAATTGAGGCCGTGCCTGGGCTTCGCGAAGATTTCGCGATGGGCATGGACATATCGACGCTCAAGACGGTTCTGGACGGCGGCGGGCGCTTCTATGACTCTGACGGCGATCGCATAAGCGTTTTCAGGCTCCTTGCCAACAACGGCGTGAACTGGATCAGGCTCAGACTCTGGAACGAGCCGTATCAGCTCGATGAAAACGGCGAGAAGCTTTATTACGGCGGCGGCGACTGCGATTTTGAGACAATTGCGGAGCTTGCGCGCGACGCAAAGGCCCTGGGCTTCAAGCTTTTGCTTGATTTCCACTATTCTGACTTCTGGGCTGATCCCAGCAACCAGATAATCCCCAAGATG
>CAZHUG010000061.1:0-12721 GCA_964535405.1 uncultured Oscillospiraceae bacterium
CTGTCGTCTATGCGCTTCCACTCAGAAAAGCTGTATTTCCCTCTGAGCCTGTCCAACTCCTCATCGGGAGCAATAGGAAATTGCTGGTTTGTGGGCGAGTCGTAGAGTAGCGGCCAGCCCTTGCGCTCAAAGGCGCGGCGCAGGCGGTTTGCGAGCATAACCTCACGCGCCGCGGTGTCCTCATACAAACCGTTTTGCATCAGTGTGTCAAATTGCAGCCCCAAAATTCGGCCCTTGGCAAACATACCGCCGCGTTGCTTTATTATGTATCGGAAATCGCGCTTAAGATCCTCGTTTGTTATGACCACAGCCTCGCCAAACAGCGCGCCGAGCTTCGTTCCGCCGATGTAAAACACATCGCAGAGCTCCGCCAGATCCGGCAGAAAAATATCCGCCCCCGGGCATACGAGCGCGGTGCCGAGCCTCGCCCCGTCGACGAAGAGGAGAAGCCCGCGATCTCTGCATACTGCGCTGATAGCCAAAAGCTCATCCTTAAAATAGATTGTGCCGTTCTCGGTCGGCTGTGAGAGATAAACCATGGCGGGCTGAGCCATGTGCTCGTGGCTCACGTCTGCCCAATGCTCGTAGACAAGCTCTTTAATCTGCTGAGCACTTATCTTCCCGTCCTGGCTCGGCAGTGTGAGAATCTTGTGACCGCTGGCCTCGATGGCGCCGGTTTCGTGCATAGAAATGTGGCCCGTTTCAGCCGCAATGACGGCCTGATGCGGGCGCAGGGCGGCAGCAATAATGGTCAGATTTGCCTGTGTGCCGCCGACCAGAAAGTGCACCGCCGCGTCCGGCGCTATGCACAGCTCTTTTATCCTGGCTGCGGCAGAGGCGCAATAAGCGTCCTCGCCATAGCCGGGGGTTTGCTCGGTATTGGTCTCGGCGAGGCGCTGCAGGATTTCCGGCAGCGCACCCTCCAAATAATCGCTTTCAAACCTTATCATATCTTTTAGTTCGCCTTTACCTGTATTTCTTCATTGTCGCAGGTTAGATCAATTGACTTGATTTTGAGATGGCGCAAATCAACTATGACAGAAGCGATAGAGTCCTCAACATCCTTCTGGATAGTTCGGCGGAGATTGCGAGCGCCATAGGTCTGGCTGTAGCTTTTCTTAACCAGATAGTTGATTACGGAAGTGTCCCATGTGAGAATCATGGATTTCTCCCGCATGAGATCGCGTACCTCGTCAAGCATGAGTACGGCGATGCTGCGGAAATTGTCCTCAGTCAGCTTGTTGAAGGAGATGATTTCATCCACGCGGTTAATAAACTCAGGGCGCAAGAAATCGTTAAGAGCCTTGATTGCTCTGTCCTTATCCTTATCGGAGCTGCTGCCCACGAAGCCGACGGAGCCGCTTTTGTTGTGGCTTCCGGCGTTGGTGGTCATGATGACGACGGTGTTTTCAAAGTTAATGGTGCGTCCCTGCGCGTCTGTGATGCGGCCATCGTCAAGAATTTGCAGGAGGATGTTCATGACATCCGGATGCGCCTTCTCGATTTCGTCGAACAGTACGACAGAGTACGGCTTACGGCGGATCTTCTCGGTGAGCTGTCCGGCCTCGTCATAGCCGACATAGCCCGGAGGCGAGCCGATGAGTCTGGACACGGAAAACTTCTCCATGAACTCGGACATGTCGAGCCTGATGAGACTCTCGGGTGAATCGAAGAGGTCGGCTGCGAGCTGCTTTACAAGCTCGGTTTTACCGACTCCCGTTCCTCCGACAAAGATAAACGATACGGGTTTGCGCTTTGCCTGCAATCCGACGCGGCTGCGCCTGATTGCGGCACAGACGGAAGCGATGGCTTCGTCCTGACCGACAATATGCTCCTTGAGCCGGTCGCCAAGCTTTGCCAGCCGGTCAAACTCGTCTTCAGTTATACTCTTGGCGGGTATTTTCGTCCACAGCTCAATTACGCGGGCAAGATTGTCGCGAGTCAGTGCCGGTGGGTTGGCCTGAAGGACCATGACCTCGTCTGTGAGCTGCATTACGGTGCTTCGGATGGCAGCCAGGCGTTCATAATGCTCGTTTTCGGTGTCTGCCAGCAGAAGATCGCGCTCCTTGTTGAGATCGGCGATGTCCTTGCGCGCCTCTTCAAGACGGATGATTGATTTATCCTTGAGGTTTACATCCGAGCAGGCCTCGTCAATGAGGTCTATCGCCTTATCGGGCAGATAGCGGTCTGTTATATAGCGCTCGCTCATGATCACGGCCTCTCGGCACATCTCGGATGAGATGCTGACCTTGTGGCATTCCTCGTAGTAGTGCGCTATGCCCTCCAGTATCTTGACGCTGTCATCGATAGAAGGTTCCGCAACGGTTACGGGCTGGAAGCGGCGCTCAAGCGCTGCGTCCTTTTCGATGTGCTTGCGGTACTCGGTAAAGGTGGTCGCACCGATGACCTGAATTTCACCGCGGGACAGGGCGGGCTTTAAGATATTCGCGGCGTTCATGCTGCCCTCTGCATCGCCTGCGCCGACAAGATTGTGAACCTCGTCAATGACCAGAATAATGTTGCCGGTCTTGCGAATTTCCTCAATCAGTCCCTTCATGCGTGACTCAAACTGTCCCCTGAACTGGGTTCCGGCGACGAGCGCGGTGAGGTCGAGAAGATAGACCTCTTTCTCGCGCAGCTTATATGGCACACCGCCCGTGGCTATGCGCTGGGCAAGACCCTCGGCGATGGCTGTTTTACCGACGCCGGGCTCGCCTATGAGACAGGGGTTGTTTTTCTGGCGGCGGTTCAGGATCTGAATGACACGCTCCAGCTCCTCTTCACGGCCGATCATAGAGTCAAGCTTTCCCTCGCGGGCGCGGTCAGTGAGATTGATGCAGTAATTATCAAGAAATTTCTTCTTGCCGCCGCGCGGAGGCTGGGCCTGTTGACCGGGCTGTCCCTCGCGTCCGGGGCTTTTGGGCAAAGCCGGCGGATTTTCGTCGTCCGACCTCTGGGCCTGCTGACCCTGCGCGCCCAAAAGGCGGTTCAGGAAGGGGAAGGTGGCGGTTTTGCCGTCATCATCCGTGTCGGACTCACTATTTTCAATGTCCATCAGACCGTCGGCATTGCTGAGAGCATCCATCATCTCGCTGGTGAGGCCGTCCAGCTCCTCGTCGGTCAAACCCATCTTGTTTATCACGTCGTCAACGGGCTTTATGTGCAGCTCACGGGCGCACTTAAGGCACAGCCCTTCGTTTTTCGATTGGCCGCCTTCAAGTCTTGTTATAAAAATTATTGCTACATTCTTGTGGCAGCGAGAGCAAATGGCAGGTTGCATAGCAGTTCTCCTTAAAATATATAGACATTTCCGCGTAGGGAAAATAAATTAGCACTCAGTATGTTCGAGTGCTAATTTATCACCAACTGCGTCGCTTGTCAACACTGCAGGAGCGGAATTGACACTTTGTTCATAAAACCGGCACTAATCGACGGCCCTTAATAAGGTAAAAATTACAGCCAGGCATGAATCAGATTCCAACGCCCATTGTGATGAAATCGATGGCAATGAAAAAGCGTCCCAAAAGCGTGCTTGAAAGCGTATCCTTTCCGATGATGAGCCCGAGGAAGCGCAGCGCCCAGCATATGAGCACACAGAAGGTGATGCCGGTGATAAGACCCATGACAGCTCCGCCAGCGTCGTTTAGTATATCCATGTTGGGGATTCGGAATGACAGGTTTGGCATATTACCAATAGCTACTAATGCAATTAGAAAAATCATGAAAAGCAGGACAACTCCGGCAACGTAGGTCAGTCTTGCGCAGAGAACCTCGATAATGGACTCCTCAACACTCATAGCCTGTGCAACGGAGTATTCTTCAGCTTCGCTTGCCATCTGCTCAGCCGCATTTTTGTAGATTCCCACGGAACGATAGCTGATCACGCAGAACTCATGCCGCAGAGCGGGATCCTCGGCGAGGATATCCTCAACAGACAGCTGCGTGTCGGAAATGCCCATTTCCTCCAGGACGTTATCTCGCATTTGACCTTCGACATAGCCGCTGATAAACGGACGGATGACGGGGATGACCTCATAGGAGAATGCGGTGGACACCAAGCAAGCGCCGTATAGAGAGACAATAATCGCGATCATACCGCCTATGCCCATTACGAGACCTTTTTTATATCCAGCCCACACACATGATATTATTATGGCAAGGAGAACCAGATCTATAACTGTTTTCATATTTATTTTCCTCCTTGGTTGTCACAGAATGGGTCTGGCCCAATTTAAGTATATGACGAGTAAGTCGCCTCTTTGCCTGAGAAATAAATCTCTTGCATTTTGAACCTCGCAGCTATCCTTGGGCTTGAGGCTTTCTGAATATATTCTGACCGAGTCCGCGAGCAGTGCCGCGACCCGTGCGTCGTTTGCGTCCAGAGCCAAAAGCTCGCCTTCAAGCTCTGCCGAGCCGAGCTCGTTTCCCTTGCTGCCCAGCGTTACAAGACGGGCAGCAGAACCCGATATGTACTCCGTGAGGGCCAGTACGACAAAGTCGCTGCCAAAATCGTAGTCCGCAAGGTAGAGCCCGCCAAAGTCATAGGAGGCGGCCTCGGCTCCGACAGAGTCGAGAAAAACTGCGCGGCCACTGCCGAGGGCACAGACCGTGCTGTTATTCAGCCAGCAAATATCATGCAGCAGTTCATCCTGCGCTGTATATGCACCTTGCTCATCCTCGCTGTCAAGCCTGAAAAAACGCAGTTGAGCGCCGCTGTCCGAGGCTGTCAGTATGGCAAGATTTTTGCAGTCGGGGCTCAGCTGCGCGGTGAGCGGATATCCGCTACCGGCATACCAGGCGTACACAGCAGTCAGGCTGTCATCGTAAACCGTGACGAGCCCCTTCTGACCCGGTTCCTGGGTGGTTACACTAAGCCAGCCCGAGTCATTGGCTCTCACAGAAATGAGTTTGTGAGTGAGCTCAATCTGCTCGACGGCATCGTTTTTTGCGATGCGCAGTTCCGTTCCGCCGACGTCCCAGGCGGCGATAAGTCCGTCCGAGCATGCCAGTGCTGGCACCTGCATGGAAAACAATTCCTGCAGTAAAATGTCGCCGTCAGTCGAATATATTGTCAATCCTGTTGACGAGGCGGAGGCCAAAGTGTTCCCGGACATGGCGAGAACGCCGCCGGAACCGGCGTCAAGGCTCCATTCTTTGCCCTTTTTGCCGCCTGCGTCCGGATCTACTCTCAAAAGAAAGGCCGCCACGGCTATGACGATTATCATTATTGCGGCACCCAGCATAAGTGCGCGCCGGGTTTTGAGTTTTGGGCTTATTTTCATGCACTTACCTCTGCATCATTTCTCCAACCTGGCCCTCATACCAAAGCCGGTTTAAATAAAGTCCCTGCGGGGGCATGGTCGGGCCTGTGAGCCGCCTGTCACCGATTTTAAGCAGCACCGGAATTTCCTGCGGCTCCAGCTTGCCGTGTGAGGCGTAGACCATGGTGCCGACTATGGCGCGCACCATATTATACAGAAAACCGTCCGCGCATATGTGGATGCTGAACATATCACCGTCCTGCTCGGTTTTGCACCAATGCACGGTCCGTACGGTGGTTTTGGTCTGCGTGCCGACACTGCGAACCGCTGCGAAATCGTGCTTTCCTTCAAAGGCAAGCCCGGCAAGGCGCATGCGCTCGAAGTCGAGCGGCGCGGGGTAAAAGCAGATGCGGTGCTGCAGGAAGGGATCGCGTATGCGCGTGTTCATGATCCTGTAGACATACTCCTTCTGTATGCAGGCACTGATGGAGTTAAAATCCTCCGGGGCCTCCACCGCGTCAAACACGGCGATATCGCCCGGCAGGCGGGCGTTGACAGCCAGCGGGATGCGGTCAATGGGAATTGAGCAGTCCGTGCGGAAGTTTGCGCAGTAGCGCAGGGCGTGAACCCCGGCGTCTGTACGTCCGCAGCCGGTGACCTTAACCGCATGTCCGCAAACCTTGCTGAGCGCTTTTTCAAGAGTCTCAGCGACTGTGACCTCCGTTTTTTGAACCTGCCAGCCGTGATAGGCTGTGCCGTCATATGTCAATCTGAGTGCAATATTCTTCATAGGCCAAAACGTTTCATGACGATGATGCCTGCCATGAGCAGGACGCCCAGGATAAGACCTGTCCAGTCGCGGGTTTCCATGTGCAGTATCTTCATGCGCGTGCGGCCTTCGCCACCGTGGTAGCAGCGGCTTTCCATAGCGATTGCGAGCTCATCCGCACGTCTGAACGCCGAGATGAAAAGCGGCACCAGGATCGGCAGCAGGGCCCTGGCCCTGTCCACCAGCTTGCCGGTTTCAAAGTCTGCGCCGCGGGCCTTCTGCGCGCTCATAATCTTGTCGGTCTCCTCGATAAGCGTGGGGATGAAGCGCAGAGCCATGCTCATCATCATACTCATCTCGTGAACGGGAACTCTAATCTTTTTAAGCGGGTTTAGAAGAATTTCCAGTCCGTCGGTCAGCGCGATGGGGCTCGTGGTGTAGGTCAAAAGGAAGGTGCCCGTCACCAGCATCATGATGCGCACTATCATGAAAACAGAACGCTTCAGACCTGCCGTCGTGATGGTGAAAATCCACCAGTCAACTAAAACCTTGCCGCCTGTGGTGTAAAACAGGTTTAGAATGCCGGTCAATATTATTATAAACACAAGGGGTTTGAGTCCCTTTGTTATGGTTTTCAGACTGATTTTCGAAATTGCGATGCAAGTCACCGTAACGGCGAGCATCAGGAGATAGGACAGCCAGTCCACAGCCGTAAACAGGGCAGCGATATATACGATAACAAGAATAAGCTTCGTTCTGGGATCTAATTTGTGAATAATCGTGTCACCGGGGAAATACTGACCAAGGGTAATATCCTTCAACATTAAACCCCACCCCCGTTCCGAAGCGCAAGGATGGCAGAGCGCAACTGCCCGGTGGTGTAGATGGAGTCGGGCAGAGCGACACCGAGCTCGCGCAGCTTTGCGGCAATTGCGGCAGGCTGGGGAATGTCAAGACCCATTGCGACAAGCTCCTCCGCACGGGAGAATACCTCCTCAGGTGTTCCGTCCATGGCAATCGAGCCATCCTTGAAAACGATGAGCCTGTCGGATATTCGCGCGGCGTCATCCATGCTGTGCGTGACGAGCAGAACCGTAGAGCCGCTCTGCTTTTTATAGTCAAGGATGTTTTGCAATATTCCCTGACAGCCCGCAGGGTCAAGACCGGCTGTAGGCTCGTCCAGAATGAGCACCCGAGGGCGCATGGCTATTACACCCGCGATGGCGACACGGCGCTTCTGACCACCGGACAGCTCCAGCGGCGAGCGCTCAAACAGCTCCTCGGAAACACCGACAAACTGCGCGGCCTCGCGAACACGTTCGTCAATTTCGTCCTTGGAGAGTTTCATGTTTTTTGGCCCGAAGGCGATATCCTTATACACGGTCTCTTCAAAGAGTTGATATTCAGGGTATTGGAATACCAGCCCGACCTTGAAGCGCACATCGCGCGTCGCAACCTTTGTGGCAAAAATATCCTCGCCATCACAGAAAACGCAGCCGGAGCTGGGCCTTAAAAGCCCGTTCAGGTGCTGGATGAAGGTCGATTTGCCCGAGCCGGTGTGTCCGATCACGGCAAGGAGCTTGCCTTGCTCTATTTCAAGCGAGATGTCCTGTATGGCGGTTTTTTCAAAAGGCGTATCCTGACTGTATATGTGTGTCAGGGCCTCGGTTTTAAGAATAGTGGTCATTTTTTGAGAGCCTCCGCTATAACTGCTGAGCATTCATCGACCGACAGCGCGTCCAGAGGCAGGTCTATGCCGCTTTTGCGAAGCTCATAAATAAGTTCCGTCGTAGCAGGCACCGCCAAACCCTCGCGCTTCAACAGCTCAACCTCCGCGAAGACGTCGCGCGGTGCTCCGTCCGCCGCGATGCGCCCCTCGGACATGACGATGAGCCTGTCCGCTCCGACGCACTCTGACATATGATGTGTTATGAGCACGACCGTTATGCCCTGCTCGCGGCAAAGCCTCGTGACCGTGGCGATAACCTCGTGCCGGCCTATGGGGTCGAGCATTGCTGTGGGCTCGTCGAGCACTATGCAGCGCGGCTGCATCGCGAGAACACCTGCAATTGCTATGCGCTGTTTCTGTCCGCCGGAGAGAAGGTGCGGCGCGTGCATGCGAAAATCGTACATTCCGACAGTTTTCAGTGCATCGTCCACGCGCCGACGGATCTCAAGGGGCTCCACGCCCAAATTTTCAGGCGCGAAAGCGACGTCGTCCTCGACGACGTTTGCAACGATCTGATTGTCGGGGTTTTGAAATACCATGCCGACCGTGCGGCGAATGTCCAGGATTTTGTCCTCATCCGTCGTGTCCGCGCCGTCGACATAAACCTTGCCCTCCGTGGGCAGAAGTATGGCGTTTAACAGCTTGGCGAGTGTGGACTTGCCCGAGCCGTTGTGACCAAGAATGGCGATGAAGCTGCCCTCCTCAATCTCTATATCGAGACCGCAAAGCGTCTCTATCTCGTCGCCGGGATAGGTGAAGTGCAGGTTTTCGGTTTTTATTATCTTTCCCATCTGCAAGTGGCTCCACAAGGTAAAATAAGTCCGTTTGTTGACACGGGCAGGCCAAGCTCACGGCTTTCTGAGCGGCCGCCGAAGCGCCGCGTGAATATGCTGTCGCTGATATAGGTCAGCACCGAGGGCGACAGACCGGTTGTATATGAGTTTATCACAACGAACAGCGGATCGTCGGAGAGTACGCCGGAGCAGAGGGAGACAAATTTCCACAGGTTCTCCTCAAGCTTCCAGACCTCACCGCCGGGACCCCGACCATAGCTGGGCGGGTCCATTATAATGGCGTCGTAGTGGTTGCCGCGCCGAATTTCGCGCTCCACGAATTTTGCGCAGTCATCTATGATCCAGCGCACGGGCTTATCGCCAACGCCGGATGACGCCGCGTTTTCCTTTGCCCAGGAGACCATGCCCTTGGCAGCGTCGACGTGACAGACCGAGGCGCCCGCTGACAGAGCCGCCACGGTCGCGGCGCCGGTGTAGGCAAAAAGGTTCAAAACAGAGATGGGACGTTCGGCCTTTTTTATTGTGCGGCTGATGTAGTCCCAGTTTGCAGCCTGCTCGGGGAATATCCCGGTGTGCTTAAAGTTCATGGGTTTAATGTTAAAGCGGAGGTCGCCATATTTCACGGTCCAGCTCTGCGGCAGACTGCGCTTATCCCAGGCACCGCCGCCGGTTTCGCTGCGGGTGTAGCGCCCGTCGCTCTTGTTCCAGCGCTTGTCCGTTCTGGGTGTGTCCCATATGACCTGAGGGTCGGGACGAACCAGCGTATAGTCGCCCCACCGCTCCAGTTTTTCGCCCTTAGAGCAGTCGATTAGTTCAAAATCACGCCAGCTGTCAGATACCCACATGTCAGTGCTCCTTAGTGTTGTTTGATTGATAATTATACCATGTATTATACCCATGGTCAAACAAAACGGGGCTTTATGCCCCGTCTATTACTTGTAATTTATAATGGCAGGACCCGATTTCACGCTGCCGTTTACAGTATAGCCATTATATCGGGTTCGTCTGAAAACTGTTCAGGGTTCTGGCTTTCATGCCTGCACCAAAACATCACAGAATCTTGCTCCGACATGGCCAGCAATTGCTTGCCATGGAGATACTCAAGGCAGGAGAATATCTTGGTGAGCATCATCATGTGGCTGGTATAAGGGATGGGGCCGCGTACAAAGCTGCGCCTGCCGTGCAGCTTTTCGGCAATCTGATGGGCAGTAACAGGGCGTTTGCCGCGGCAAACGATGAAGTATATGCGCTCGCAAAAGCTTTTGTAGGTTTTTACTATGTGGTCAATGACTACGGGAGCGTTTTCAATGAGCGGCCCGTGACCGGGCAAAAGAGTATAGCGGCCATAGTTTTGTTTGATGTCGGCAAGTGACTCAAAATATGTCTCCAGCATATTTTGACCAAACACAGTTGTGTTTACAGCGGGTACGATTCCTGAGATCATCTGATCCCCGCAGAAGAGCAGCTTGCGCTCATCATCTGCAAGTCCAAGCTGACCCAGGCAGTGCCCGGGCAGGGCGACAACCTCAAAATCGAAGTCGGAAAGGCTTATGCGGTCTCCGCCAAAGAGATCGACAAAGGGAAACTCGTGAATATTGGGAGCCCAGGCGAAATGTTCCCGACATGTCTGAAAACAATCAGGGGCGAACAGGGGCTCCAGCTCGGCGGTGACACCCATCGTGCGAAGAAAGCGGTCGTGCAACTCCGAATCCAGAAGGGCGCAGTCCCGAAAGCTCAGTTCATGCTCGGCCTCCAGCGGATTCATTAGAATACGCGCGCCGCGATCACTGAGTTTTTGAGCCATGGCTGAATGGTCGTTGTGGTCATGAGTCAGAAAAACGTCCAGATCTTCGTAGCGTATGTCAAGCCGGCGGAGCGTGTCCTCAACCATAGCCTCTTCATCCGGAAGGTTAGTGCCGGGGTCGATGAGTATACTGCGTCCGTCCTGCTTTATGACATATACATTGATGCCGGGAGAATTACTTATGTCGTAATGAACCACAAATGTGTAAATGTTGGGAAAAATTTCATGCATGGGTGTATTTATCTCCAGAGTATTAAAAGTGGGAGCCAGAACAGCTCGACAATGTTAAAATTTATTATCCTGTACACAGCATAAAGCTTGCTTAAATGCTTTTATCTGCCATAGTATTGCAAGGCCAGGTTGCTCACGAGAATGGCGTCCGCCTTGCCCGTGGACAGAGCTTCAAAGAGCACAACCGCTCCGCCGGGAATACGTTTTATCTGTCCCAGACGATCAGTCAGCGCCTCCTCTGCGGACAGGACATCCATATATTTCTGCCCGGTATCCATGGCCAGACTTGCACCTGACAGTTTCCGCTTTGAGCTGTAGATAGAGTCGCCGCGGGTGACAAGCACAAGCTCATTTTTCATGTACGGCGAGAGCACGGAATAAGTCTTGCTGCCTTGCTCCAGCGCCAGCCCGCCCCATGCGATGTCTACATTGCCTGAGGACAGCTCAACATATGCGTTCTCGGCCTTGATGGGCAGAAACTTGACATTCCAGCCTAGGCGGCTGCACACCGCGCGAACAACATCAACGTCAAAGCCGGTGTAGTTTTCGTTCGTATCCAGAAAGCTCATGGGAAATGCGTCGGTATCGACACCGACCACGACGCTGCGAACCGGAAGCGCTCCGATCTTCTCAAGCGCGTTGGCGTCGGAGCTGAAGCTTGTGTTGTCCTGTGAGAACCACTGCAGGGCGATCGAGTGTATTATACCCTCCGCCGCCAGCGTTTTTATCGCAGCCTCAAAATAAGCTCTTATATAATCGTCGTTTCTGAAGCCGATGGCAAATTCCTCTGAACCGAAGGTTTGGATCACCCGGTATCCGCCGACTGAACCGCCGCAGGCGGCAAAGCTAAGCATTACGCAGGCTATAAGGATCAAGGCGACCAGCTTTTTTATTCGATTCAAGGCGCTCGCCCCCTTTAAATAGTGTCAAACAATCATAATAAAGTAATCTTACACAGTATGCAAGCCACAATTTGTAAATAATTGCGGAAAAATGGCACAGCATAGCTATGCTGCGCCATTTAATCTCAAATTATATTAGCAAACCTTGACAATCCAGCCGCGCGTGTCAGGAATGACGCCCCACTGGATACCGGTCAGTTCGTCATACAGCCTCTGCGTCAGGGGGCCAATTTCATTGTTGTTGACAATGTGATCGACGTCCTTGTAGTTGAGCAGGCCCATGGGCGAGACAACTGCCGCGGTTCCGGTGCCCCAGGCCTCTTCGAGCTTGCCGCTTTCAATGGCGTCTATCAGCTCGTCAACTGAAATGTCGCGCTCCTCGACCTCGTAGCCCCAGTCCTTGAGAACCTCAATACAGCTCTTGCGGGTAATTCCGGGCAGAACCGAGCCGCTTGAAATGTCAGGGGTGACAATCTTGCCGTCAATCTTGAACATGACGTTCATAGCTCCGACTTCCTCGATGTACTTCATGTGTATACCGTCCAGCCAGAGCACCTGAGTGAAGCCCTTTTCCTGGGCGACCTCGCCCGCTCGCATAGATGCTGCATAGTTGCCGCTGGATTTGGCGTAGCCCGTGCCGCCGCGTACCGCGCGAACGTCGCGGCTCTCGATGAGGATTTTGACCGGGTCAATGCCGCCGGAGTAGTAGCTTCCGGAGGGGGAGCAGAGTATCATAAACAGGTATTTACTGGACGCATGTACACCGAGGGCAGCCTCGGTGCCGATGATAAAGGGGCGTATATAGAGACTTGCACCGTGTTCCTGGGGAACCCAGTCGGCTTCGAGCTCAACGATCTGCCGAACAGCCTCCATGAACATGTCCTCCGGAAACTCGGGTATGCAAAGTCGCTCTGAGGAGTTGTTCATGCGCCTTATATTCTCTATCGGCCTGAACAGCTGAATAACTCCGTCTGCTGTGCGATAAACCTTGAGTCCTTCAAACACCTCTTGTCCATAGTGAAAAATATTGGCGCAGGGCATAAGCTCTATCGGCCCATAGGGTACAATTCTTGGGTCGTGCCAGCCCTGTCCCTTGTCATACTCCATAAGGAACATGTGATCTGAAAAAACTTTGCCGAATCCAAGCTGTTCTGACGGCGTCTTCTCTTTTGGGGCTGTGGTTTTTGTGATCTTAATTTCCTGCATTTTTTAGTCCTCCCTTGCGTTGGGG
>CAZHUG010000062.1:0-12120 GCA_964535405.1 uncultured Oscillospiraceae bacterium
TATTTTGTGTTACACTGGAATACATTTATAGCACATCGACTGCCGGAAGTCAAATGAATTGACTAATTAATTTGACGAATGTATAATGTAAAGCTATGAACAGCTCAAGTGAAAACTGGATAGTCCCACATTGCTCCCGAAGGGCGTGAAAGTGGGGCTGCGCGCTCGTCCCCAAGAGGAGCGAGATCGCTGTTCCGTTTCCTGATGGGAAAACTATAGAGATTCTTCCGGCGGCGATGTAATACATTACGGAGGAGTAAGATACCATGCGGCGTTTGAAGCTTGCCGCACTAATGATGATACTTGTTCTGCTGTCTGCCTGTGGCGGAGACAGGACAAGAGAGACATTCGAGGCGCTCAGACAGGGGATAGAGTCCTCCGGGAGCGTGACATTGACGGCCTGTGTGATAGGCAATTTGGCTGACTCCGTGGAGGAATATACTCTGAGCATGAACTGGAGCGCCGAGGGAGCCGTCATAGAGGTTTTGCAGCCCGAGCTTATTGCCGGGGTCCGCGCACGTATAGGCGCGGAATCAGACAGCGTGGAGTATGATGGCGCAATTTTGGCGGTTGGTCGTTTAAGTGAGGGAGGTCTGAGCCCTGTGACGGCTATGCCGGAGCTTATAGCGGCTATAAATGATGCCCATGCGGAGACGTTCTGGACTGAGGGCGAGCATTATGCCGTGAGCCTGGTTCCTGATGATGAGCTTCGCATAACTCTCTGGCTGGATGCGCAGGGCCTGCCTGTTGCGGCTGAGTTTATTAACCAGGCGGACGGTCTGGTGCTTCTGCGCTGTGATATAAGTGAATTTAACATACAATAGAAAGGCGAATACTATGAATCGCCATGATAAACGCACCTGGGCTGAGATAAACCTGGGAAATTTGGAACACAACTACAACGAAATACGTCGTATATTACCTGAGAACTGCCGCTTTGCCGGTATTTGCAAGGCTGATGCCTATGGACACGGCGCGGTGAAGGTTGGCAGAAAACTTCAGGAAATCGGAGCGGACTGCCTTGCAGTATCCTGTATTGAGGAAGCCTCGCAGCTGCGCAATGGCGGGCTTGAGCTGCCAATACTGATACTGGCGCCGAGTCCGGCGTTTTTAGCGCCGGAGATTGCGGCCCTGCCCGCGGAGCAGACGATAGGTGATGCCGCCGGCGCGCGTGCCATAAGCAAGGCGCTCGATGGCAGCGGGCTCACTCTGCGCTGTCATTTGAAGCTCGAAACAGGCATGGGCAGGACAGGACTTGATATTTCCGCCCCGGAGCTGGAAAGCACGGTTCTCGAAATTTTAAATTTGCCAAATTTGGAATTTGTCGGAGTTCTGACGCACTTTGCCGTCTCTGACGAGACAGACAACGGCTTTACGTCTGAGCAGACAGGCAGGTTCATGGCTGCGGTGGATAGGCTGGAGACAATTACCGGACGCTGCCTCGGTCAGAGGCATTGCGCTAACAGCGGAGCCGTGGTAAACTACAGGGAAACGGTCTTCGACATGGTTCGCCCGGGTCTGCTGCTTTACGGAGTCTATCCAAACGGCGGACATGGCGGTATGAATTTGCGAGCGGTCATGAAGCTTATGACCCGAATTTATGCCATAAGCGAGCATAAGGCGGGCGACAGCATAAGCTACGGCCGCTGCTTCATCTGTGAGCGGGATATGCGCGTTGCAGTCATTCCTGTTGGCTATGCCGATGGACTTCACCGCTCGTTATCCGCCAGGATGGATGTACTCGTAAACGGAAAACGTGCCCGCCAGATCGGTCAAATTTGCATGGACATGTGTATGGTTGACATAACAAATGTGCCCGATGTGAAATGCGGCGATATGGTGACGATTTTTGGCGACGGGCTTTCAGTAGACGAGCAAGCAAAAAAAGCTGGAACGATTTCGTACGAGCTGCTTTGTGCGGTTTCTCCGCGAGTTCCGCGTATTTATTTGGATTGATGTATAAAAAGGCGCTCTGTGTGTGAAAATATGGTTAGCGGTTCATCCGCTTCAATAGTGGACCGAGGGCCGCTGCCCTACATACAATGTGAATGGGCAACTATCTACGGAGAGTGAAGCTCGATGCCAAATCCAGTAAAACGCGGAGACATTTTTTACGCCGACCTGAGCCCCGTTGTGGGCAGTGAACAGGGCGGAATGCGCCCGGTGCTAATTGTCCAAAATGACACCGGCAACAGACACAGCCCCACAGTTATAGCTGCGGCAATAACCTCACAGATCGGTAAGGCAAGGCTGCCGACGCACATAGAGTTATGCGCTCGAAACTACGGCCTTAGCCGTGACAGCGTGATACTGTTGGAGCAGGTACGTACCCTGGACAAATCCCGTCTGCGTGAGCGGATGGGCCAGCTTGACAACAATACGATGGGAAGAGTGGACAATGCCATTGCGGTAAGCCTTGGCCTTGGACATTAAGACGAGAGATAACCCCCGGGCATTTTTGCCCGGGGCCAGACAACGGAGGTACATAGGATGAAGAAATGGCAGATAGTAGTGCTTGTGCTTGCAATTGTGGTCACTGCCGCGGGCCTTGGCGCTTATGCAGCCACAAATTATGGCGGCCAGACCGATCCGCTTGTTGCGTCGAGCTATTTGAGCGGCGTTTTGGAGCCCTCACTTAGAGCAGACTTTGACAGTCAAATAGCGGCTGCTATGGAAAAGCTTGAGCGAAGCTTTCAGGAGGAGCTCGCGTCTGCGACGGGGACATTTGAGGTAGTGACGCTGAAGAGCGGGCAGACCTTCAGCGGCGGCAGCGGCTGTGAGATACTTTTCCGCAGCGGCACGGCTGTTTCTGTCGGCAGTCTTATTGACGTGTCCACCGGCAACTCAGTAGCCGCAGGAGTGGCGCTTGCGGCAAACCACCTTTACATGGCCTCGGACGCGGAAAGCGGACTTAAGGCCTCGGCTGACGTGACATTGCTTGCGCGCGGTACATATTCTGTGGCGTAGTTCTTAAAAAACGCACCCGCTCATACAAATAGTATGAGCGGGATTTTGCGTTTTGGGGGAATATATATGGAAGGCACATATCCAATAGTAAATGGCGCAGTGCGTATCGGACAGCTGCGTGTGCATAAGAGCGGATTGATGATGGTTTTCGAGGCACAGGCAGAAAATACGGGCGGTATTTTGCGGCTGTCTATCTATGGTGAGGACTGCGAGGGCTATCTGGGCGTGATGTCTCCCGACGGCAGCGGGGAGCTGTTTTTGCGCCGCAGCTTGAGCCGCGCCGCACTCAAAAATATGCCCGGGCATATTGATTATGCGGGACCGGCGGGCGAGCTGCGGGCAAAGCCGAGAGAGAAACCGAAGCCCGAACCGGAGCCTGCGCCACGACTGGCAGTTGAACCGGAGCCGGAACAGGAGCCGCAGCCGAAGTTCGAACCGGAACCAGAACAGGCGCTGCAGGACGATGACACTCTGTGGTACAGCTCTCCGGACGGCACTCTCTCGACCTTTGACGGGCGGCGGATGCTCGTGGCCATTCCGGCGGACGATCCTAAGCTGCCTCCCGGGGCGGAAGATCTCATCAGAATGATAAATGGACGTAAATACGTTGTATTTCCATGGTGAAAATGTTAAAATGATGGGATAAATGCAATAAGGGAGAGACTTTTAATGCTAATGACAGATATTATCGCCAGGAAGCGCGATGACGAAGAGCTGTCTGCTTCAGAAATTGAATTTGTAATAAAGGGTTATACAGACGGTTCAATTCCGGACTATCAGATGTCGGCATTACTCATGGCTATTGTGTGGCGCGGAATGAGCCGCAGTGAGACGCTTGCTCTCACCTTAGCCATGATGCACAGCGGTGACGTTCTCGATCTGTCCCGAATCTCCGGCGTAAAGGGTGATAAGCACTCGACCGGAGGCGTGGGGGACAAGACAACGCTTGCGCTGCTTCCCATGGTGGCTGCGCAGGGCGTGAAGATGGCGAAGCTTTCAGGCCGCGGCCTTGGACATACAGGCGGCACAATTGACAAGCTGGAGAGCTTCCCCGGTTTCAGCTGCGGCTTGAGCGACGAGGCGTTCATGAATCAGGTGGAAAATCTGGGCTTTGCCATAGCGGGCCAGACCGCGGATTTAGTCCCGGCTGACAAGAAAATGTATGCTCTGAGGGATGTAACGGGCACAGTATCATCCATCCCGCTCATAGTATCGAGCATCATGTCAAAGAAGCTCGCTTCAGGCGCAGACGTGATAGTGCTCGATGTGAAATGCGGCAGTGGCGCCTTCATGAAGAGCGAGGAAGAGGCAGTTGAGCTGGCGACCGAGATGGTGGAGGTCGGCAAACTTGCCGGAAAGCGCACCGTTGCCTGCATAACTGATATGGATGAGCCTCTGGGCCATGCCGTCGGCAACGCCCTGGAGGTCAAGGAGGCTATCAGCCTGCTGCATGGCAATCCGGAGGGCAATCTGCGCGAGCTGTGCCTGACTCTCGGCTCCTGCATCCTGACTGAGAGCGGTGCGGCGCACAGCGATGATGAGGCGCGCTCAAAGCTCGAGGCGGGCATATCGGACGGCACGGCGCTTGCGAAGCTTGCACAGCTGGTCGCGGCTCAGGGCGGAGACGCGCAGTCTGTATACGACACCTCAATGCTCCCGCGGGCGGAGATTATGCTTGATGTCCCATCTGTTGCCAGCGGTTATGTAAACCGAATCAGCGCTGAGGATGTGGGGCTTGTGAGCATGCAGTTGGGCGGAGGACGTGCCGATAAGGACAGCGTGATAGACCTGGCTGTCGGCCTTGTCCTGCACAAGAAGGTTGGAGATTATGTAAACCCGGGCGAGAGCCTTGCCACAATTCACGCAAGCAGTCAGGAAAAGGCCGAGCAGGCGGCACGGCGCTTAGCTGATAGCTATGTCATAAGTGCAGACCGGCCTGAGCGCAGACCCTTTATCCGCGCCATAATACGCTAGTAGGGCGTATATAGGAAGCTACGCTTTTGCTAAAGAGGTGGGATAATGAAAAGTATAACTGACCTGTTCAGGGAATTGAGAGAAGATCACGACCTGTCGCAAACTGAAATCGCCGCAGTTTTGGGAATCTCACAGCAGCACTATTCAAAATATGAAACCGGAGAACATGAATTTACGCTTCGGCACTTCATCAAGCTGGCGGAATATTACCATGTCTCAGCCGATTATCTCATTGGACGGTGCCGGATAGATGATAAAACCCCGATGGAACTGATCTATGTGACGAAGGACTGCACTTGTGAGCAGCTAATAAAAAAGACGCTGCCTCTAAACGGAAAAGGGAGACAGGCTGTTGTGGACTATGTTGATTTGCAAGGCTTGGGCAATGTTGCCGGCAAGTAGTTTTGTTGCCAGGGTTTTTGCGAAATTAATTATAATATAGTGCGCTTCATTAAAAAACCAGAGCATCGCTTAATATAAGTGATGCTCTGGTTTTTTGTTCTATTACAGCTTCTAAAATGCGAACCTAAAAATTAGGGGCATTTTATATGTTTACTCTTCGGGCTGTGCGGGTGTCTCGTCGACGATCTCGACCTCAATGCTGTCGGCATCGTCATCGCAATCACAGCAAGTGTCCTCGCAGGCGTCCTCGACAGCATCCGCAACACCCTCAACAGCGTCGGCAATATCCTCGACGACGGTCTCGGCGGCGGCGACGACAGTCTCAAAGTCGGCATCCTCGCAGGCGTCGTTCTGTGCCATGGCGGCCTGGAGCTCGGTGAGCTCGGCCTGCATTGCCTCCATGTTGGAGTTTGCGATAAGAACCTGATCGAACAGTCTAACATACAGCGGGTCGGGGTGGTGCTTATCTGCCAGCTCGAAGCAAAGCTTGCCAATTTCGCAATATGCTTCCTTGGCCTTCTCGTTTTCGGCGCTGATTTCGAGCTTGAGCTTTGTTATGCGTGTGTAGGCCTTCGCCATATCGCTTGCGCCTGATGCCAGATCCTTTGCCTTATCGCTTGCAACGCCGGCAATATCCTTTGCAATGTCGGCAACGCCGGAGACGGCGTTTTTAATGGATTTCATAAAATCGTTGTAGTCGGACATTTAGTTTTCCTCCAATGTAGTAGATTCCTGATCTGCTTCCGCCGCCTGTTCTGCGGCAAGCTTTGCAGCCAGAGTTTCGGGGTGTTTGCGTTTAATGTTTATGATAAGCGCCGCAAGAGCGGCGATGGCGGTGACTGCGGCAACGAGCTGTGAGCTGCGGATGCCCGTTCCGGGGATGTACAGGCTGTCTGTTCGAAGCCCCTCGACCATGGCTCTGCCTGTGCCGTACCACAGGATGTAAAACAAGAAAATCTGTCCATCGTACTTCCTGTGGTCTTTTTTGTACCAGAAAAAGTTTATGATCAGGAAGCCGATAAGATTCCACAGACTCTCATAAAGGAAGGTCGGGTGCACATAAATGGTCTCCTTGCCGGGCTGGGTCAGACCCATGCGGCAGAAGATGGTCGTTTCCCTGCCGAATGCTTCACGGTTTACAAAGTTTGCCCAGCGGCCGATGACTTGACCGAGAATGAGTCCCGAGGATGCGAGATCGAGAGTCGCGCCAAAGGGGATTTTTTTAATCTTGCTCCAGACAATGGCGGTGATAGTTCCGGCGATTGTGCCGCCGAACATCGCAATGCCGCCCTCCCAGATTTTGAACACGTCCCAGAGATTGTCCTTGTATCGATCCCACTGAAAGGCCACAAAATATATCCTGCAGCCGATGATGGCAAGGGGCAAAACCCAGATTACGAGGTCAAAAAGGTCGTCTGATTCCATGCCGAGCTGTTTAGTTCTGCGTGAGGCGTAGAATATTGCGGCCAAAAAAGCAATTGCCGTCACGACTCCGTAGAAATAGAAGGGGCGGCCGAACAGCTCAAAGGACGCCGGGAAATTAAGTGACAGATCGCCAAACATTGGAAAACTGATGGCTGCGTCACGCATCATAGTCTGCATTTGTATCCTTATCCTTTTACATATTTATTTTATGACCGACATCGCAAGATGCTCGGCAGTTACACACTCGCGTATGAATTTAGAACAGTCCTCAGCGCTTATTTCGCTGAGTATTGAGAAGGTGTCG
Source organism: uncultured Oscillospiraceae bacterium (assembly GCA_964535405.1). GTDB lineage: Bacteria > Bacillota > Clostridia > Oscillospirales > Oscillospiraceae > Scatomorpha. The sequence goes on from CAZHUG010000062.1 coordinate 7,073, forward strand.
AGCGGTGAATACTGGGAAAATGCAGATTCAGCAAGCGCGATGCAAAGGCCTGAAAAATCCTCCAGACTGCGAAGCTTCGAGCCGTAATAGGCTCGCTTGGCACTGTCCACTGCCTCGCTGCTAAAGCCGGTTTCAGCAACACTTTTTATCTCTGTACAGAGGCGCTCAAACACAGCCTCGGGGTCGGAGCTCTCGCCTGAGGCGATAATTGTTGCGGTGTCCGCTCCGTAATCCAGACCCGTTCCGAAGTCAGAGCGCAGAAGACCCTCGGAATACAGCCCCGTGTAAAACGCGCTGGATCTCCCCATCAGACAGCGCAGAGCAAGCTCCACTGTAATCTTCTGACGGAGTCTTTCGGCACCGGAGGCAGCGGGAAGAACCTTTGCGCCGATGATAAATTGCGGCGCGGACAGGTCGAGGATCAGCTCGGCGCGGGTTTTGACAGGGAAAACGCCCTCCGGCTCGCCAAAATCGGGCTTCGGCACAGCTGCACAATCCTTCGACAGAACCTCCAGAGCGGCGGCAACGACATCGTCAGGATTCACATCGCCGACTACGGTGAGAACCATGTTCGACGGTGCATAGAAGGCCTTGTGGCAATCGTACAATGTCTGAGCCGTGATCTGGGCGATACTCTCGACAGTTCCTGCGACGTTATCGCGGATTGGGTGCTGTGCGTACAGGCAGTGCATCATCTCCGTGAATATGCGGAAGCCGGGATGGTCGTCATACATGCGGATTTCCTGGGCAATGATGCCCTGCTCCTTGGCGACGCTCTCCTCGGTGAAATATGGCGTGGAGACAAAGTCGAGAAGGATGCGCAGATTCTCCAAGAAATTTACAGTGCTCTCAAAATAGTATGCGGTTATGCCCTCAGAAGTAAAGGCGTTGGGTGATGCGCCGTTTTTGGAGAGGGACTCGAACGCGTTGCCCTGCGGCGTGTCAAACATCTTATGCTCAAGAAAATGTGCAACACCCTTGGGGGTGTCGATCATTTTATCGCCCAATTCAAAGCGCCGCATCGCTCCGCCGTAATTGGTGGCGAACATGGCAAGGCTCTTGACGAAGCCGGGCTTAACGAGTACTCGAACCTGGAGCCCGTTGGGCAGGGTTTGCGAATAAAGGCGCTCACCGATATTTTCATATATTGCTTCATTCATCCTCAGGCGCCTCCGTTCCATCCATGAAATACATCGCATCACAGCAGACGCTGTTTGCAATAGCGACCACGTCCTCAATAGTCACACCCTCTGCCGCGGCCGCCAGCTCCTCGGGGGAGGCAGCCTCGCCATCGAGATTGGAGCTCAGCCAGTACTGCTCAAGCTGACCGGGATCGTCGTGCATGGCACGCAGGTCGCTGGAGAGTGACTTTTTGGCGTCGGACAGCTCATTTTCGCTCACCTCGCCGCGCTTTATGGCTTCGAGCTGGGCAAAGATTTCGTCTCTGGTCTCGTCGAGCTTGTCAAAGGCAATGCCGCTTGAAACCAGCATCAGGCCTTTGTGTGTGTCAACCGCGGAGCTGGCGTAGTAGCACAGTGAAAGCCGCTCGCGGACGTTGACAAAAAGCTTAGAGGTCACACTGCCGCCAAAAACGCTGTTGAAGACGCGGATTGCAGCTATATCAGGCTCCTCCATGCACTCGCCAAGTCTCCAGCCGATAGCCAGCTTGCCCTGATTCACATTGAGTTGGTCAGTAAACTGTCTGGGCTGATCCTCAAGGGCGTTCATGCGCACATCCGTGCCGATGTCGTAGTTAATTTCGCCGCGCGGCAAGGTGAGCAGAGCCTCGCCTAATGCCGCACAGACGCGTGAAAAATCCGCAGAGCCGCAGTAGAACAGTTCAATCGGGGCTGTGGATATGAGCTCGCGGTATTGCCGCGTAAGCTTCTGATAGTGGATGGCCTCGGCAGCATCTTCGCTGCCTAAGCGCCCCGTTGCAAAAGGCTCAAAGCCGCACATTCCCTCGATAAGCCTCTGAACCGCCCAGCCGTCCTTGTTGTTTTTCTGTGCGCGTATGCGCTCGACGAGCTTTGCACGCTCACCGTTTACATAGTCGGGCAGAAGCAGACCGCCGCGGGTGTTGGGTGAGAGCAGCAGCTCCCCCAGAAGCGAGCAGGCCTGATTGAGCATGTCCTTGCCCTGTTCCGGCAGATATTTTCCGTCCGGGAATGAAATATAAAACCCTGTGGCCTGAATTTCGCCAATTCTGCGCACCACGGGCTCCGCGATCGTGCCGTAGAGCGATTCCAAGTGCATCGCCAGGCTCTCCATATCAGGATGGAGCGTTGTGCCGCAGCGCAGGACGCTCGGTATGACAGCGTTCATCGCGGCGGTGGAGCTATCAAGCTGCGACAACAGAGATAGACTCAGGGTTCCAGTTTTAAATTTGTCCGTGCCGATGGCAGTCAGCCATACGCCCGGAAGCAGTTCTTCGCGTCGAAAATCCATCAGCGCTCCTCCTTGTGTTTTCTAAAGCTACATTATACCACAGACTTGCCGCTGTACCAGCAAATTTTATGAAATGAATGGTAAAATATTTGTAAATTCGCCATCCACCGTGACACCCGTGCGTGTGACATGGATATCGTGCTCGCGACCCTCGGCGTCTGTCCACACTGCATCCCAGCCCGCCCAGCTGTCAGGCAGTGCCGGTTCAATGGAAAGACGACCGTCTTCAAGCTTGAATCCGAGCAGCTCCTCGCAGGCGACCCTGAAAAACCAGGCTGCCGAGCCGGTATACCAGCTCCAGCCCGCCACACCATAGCGCTCCGGACAGGAATAGATATCTGCCGCGATTACATACGGTTCGGCTCCATATTCCGGGCCCTCGTGCGGCAGGCAGCTATGCAAGACTTCAAGCGCCTCGTCAACGCGATCCGCACGCAGGCAGGCCATAGCAAGCCAGATTGCGCTGTGGGTGTATTGACCGCCGTTTTCACGAAAGCCCGGGCCGTAGCTCTTGATATAGCCTGCGTGCTCGCTGCCGTCTGTGAAGGGCGGGGTAAAGAGCTTCGATACGCCGCCGGGCGTGAACAGATGCTCCAGCGCGCCCTCGAGAGCCTCCGCCTTGCGCTCGGGCTTTGCCTCGGCGCAGAGCTGAGCCCAGCTCTGGGCGATGGAGTCAATCTGACATGCGCGGGATTTATGCGAGCCGAGCGGAGCGCCGTCATCGTAGTAGCCGCGCAGATACCAGCCGCCGTCCCAGGCGCGGTCTGCCGCCCTGCCGAAGCGTATGGAGGCAGACAAAAGGTTCGCCGCGTCCTGTCTCTGCCCGGCGCGATCGAGCAGTCCGGCAAAGCGCCGCGAGCTGTGCGAGAAAAACCAGCCCAGCCAGACGCTCTCACCCTTGCCCTCTTCGCCAACTGCGTCCATGCCGTCGTTCCAGTCGCCGGAGCCGATGAATGGCAGGCCGTGCTCGCCTGTGCCGCGCCCGACAACCAGCGCCAGGGCGCGTGAAGCGTGCGTGAGGACGCTGTCGCGGTCAGTGCTCACGGCAGGTGACTCATAGCGGGACAGCTCATGCGGCTCGAGCGTTTTTGACACGAGCCATGCAGTGGTTTCTTCCAAAATTGTGCGGTCGCCGGTCTTGTCGATATACTCACAGACCGCCCATGGCAGCCAGATGAGATCGTCTGAGCAGCGCGTACGCACGCCCTTGTCGCCGAGTTCCTGCGGGTGCCACCAGTGCATGACATCGCCCTCAAGGTACTGGTGACGGCAGGCATCGAGTATGCGTTCCCTGGCTATAGACGGAGCGACAAGGATCAAGTTCACCGCATCCTGAAGCTGATCGCGATAGCCGTATGCGCCGCCGCTCTGATAGTTTGACGTGCGTCCCAAAAGGCGGCAGGCCATGGCTTGATACACAGCCCAGAAGTTAAGATAGCGGTTGAGCCCCTCATCAGGGGTTCTGACGCGGAGCTTTCCGCACATTCTTGCCCAGCGTATCTTTGTCGCGGCGAGCTCGGCGAGAGCCGTGTCCGGCTCTGCAAGCGCACGCAGCTCATCCGGATCGCAGCAGCCGCAGGCGATAACCGTTATGGGTGCCGCAGGCAAGACCCCGGCAAAGCAGGGGAGAAGCCCCGCGCCGGTTTCGCCGCCCGGCTCGTCCCTGAGCCATGCGGCAAGATCACAGGTGAAGTGCGTGAAGGGCTCCGAGGATGTTGCATAGAACGCCTGCTCCGGATACGGTGAGCGGGCGTTTTTGGCGACGAGGAGTTTATCCTCCTGGCTTGTTATGACAAAGCGCGAGTCGCGGTTATCGCCGGAGAGCGTGAGCCCACAGCGCCAGAGAATATCCCCTTGTGCGCCTTCGATGATAAGCACGCGTGCGTCTGTGTCCATGGGCACAAAGGAGGTGACCTTCATATTTAATTTTTCCCAGGTGGCATATCCCGGGCCGTATTCCACGCGGCATTCACAGCCGTCCTCAGCGGCGAAAAGACTCATCCGCCCCGTGGGCATGCGGCACTCGAGCGTCTCATCGCCGGTCACGGCGCGATCGTCGCAAATCCAGCGGTTTATGCGGCACTCACGTGCGTTTTTATACCACATGCAGCCCAGGCCGCTGTCTGCGGCGAGGTAGCCGAAGTTTTTGTTAGCCAGCATGTGCGTCCAGCTTCTGCGCGGCAATTTGTCACGAACAATGAAGCTGAAAGCGCCATCCTCGTGCCAGCGGTGAGCCACATCAGCACCCTGCCTCATTGCAGGCAGAGCCGGATAAGCCCCGTGACTGACAGCTTTGCGCATGAGCATTTCAGACAATGAAAGATCGGCGGTATATGCCGCACTTGAGCGCACGGCACCGGCCTGCGAGCTGTCCGCGACGTGGACACCGCCGTTTGCGCCGTCCAGTGCCTCCAGCCCCAGCTTTGCAAGGGCGTCACTGACAGCGCGGGAGAGATGACGCATATAGTCACCGCCCTCGGCCGTGAGTATGACAAGATCCGAGCGCAGTCCGCAGGAACGCAGAAGCGCGTGCCTCGCTATAAGTGAACGCAGAGCCGGAACCTGTGAGTCACCGTCGAGCTCCGTGCAGATTATCGGCT
>CAZHUG010000063.1:0-12010 GCA_964535405.1 uncultured Oscillospiraceae bacterium
TAGCGGCGTATCGCATCGCGCACCTTGTCCTCGTAATACAGCGGCGCGACGCAGGCATCTACAAAGTCAGTTCCGCGCCGTCCACCATTTGTGGTGTAAGGCAGTGTTATTTCGCAGTCGCTGCAGATGGAGACTTGTCCATCCTTCAGAATCTTTCTGCAAAAGGTGCAGCGCGGAGGAAATAACAAATCAAGAATCACGCTCCCGAGCTTTATCATAATTTCCCACCTCATCGCAAAGTCTGGCCCGAAGGCCGCTGTATCTTCTTGACTGCTTGTGGTTATCTATCATAGAGTTCGCGATTGCCTCATCGCCGACTGCGATGAGCAGTTCCTTTGCTCTTGTGACTGCGGTGTACAGCACGCCCCGTGTCATCAGCTGCGGCGCGCCCTGTGAGGCGGCGAGCACCACGGCGCGGTATTCACTGCCCTGAGACTTGTGCACGGTCATCGCCCAGGCATGCTCCAGCTCCAGAAGCTGGTCAAAGCCATATATCGCGGCGCGACCGTCAAAGTCCACGGTCAGAGTTTCGCTCTCGGCATCAATGCCAAGAATATAGCCAATGTCCCCGTTATATATTCCATTGCCGGATTCACCCGGCTCGGCACCGTCAAGCCGACCCACGGAATGTCTATGCCAGATTATATCATAGTTATTTCTAATTTGCATCACCCTATCGCCTTCGCGGAAGGTAATATCCCCAAAAGTTTTCTCGTTTTTTCCCTTATCGGGCGGATTGAGCACCGCCTGCAGTCTCAGGTTCAGCGCAAAGGTCCCCGCCTCGCCCCGTCTGGTCGGCGTGAGCACCTGAATATCCTCCGCCGGCACGCCCATATTCCCGGGCAAACGCTCCGAGCAGAGCTGCGCGACCGTCTCCGCGGTTTTCTCCGCTGAGAATCGCCTCAAAAAGAAAAAGTCGCCCGAATTTTCAGTGAGCATCGGGTGCTCCCCCCTGTTTATCATATGCGCATTGCGCACGATGCGGCTGCCCTCGCTCTGCCTGAATATCTCTGTCAGGCGCACAGCCGGCACGACGCCGGAGCGCAGAATATCCGAAAAAACGTTGCCGGGCCCCACGCTGGGAAGCTGATCCGCGTCACCGACCATTATAAGTCTGCAATCGGCCGGCATCGCCTCAAGCAGAGCCCGCATAAGTGTTATGTCAACCATCGACGACTCGTCCAGTATCACCGCGCCGCAGTCCAGGGGATCTGTCTCGTCTCTGGCAAAGATGACCTCCTCGTGATCGGGGGCAAAGGTCGCACCGAGCAGGCGGTGGATGGTCGAGGCCTCTCTGCCGGTGAGCTCGGACATGCGCTTTGCCGCGCGGCCTGTCGGCGCGGTCAGCAGGGCTTCTATGCCCAGGGCGTCGTACATCGCGAGTATCGCGCGGACGGTGGTGGTTTTTCCCGTGCCCGGGCCGCCCGTGAGCGCCATGACGCTGCTTTCGGCGGCGAGGCTTATTGTCTCGCGCTGCATGGGCGCATAACTCATGTTGTTTTGCTTTTCTATTTGTGAAATTAAAGGCGCGGTATCGAGCTCGGAACTGACCTTAACGCCTGCCATTTCCCTGAGCCTTGCTGCGGTGAACTCCTCCGCCTCGCAGATTGAGCTTAAATACACCGCGTCACGTCCGACAACCCTGCACTGGCGTATTGTTCCCTCGTCGTCAAGAACGCTCAGCGCTTCCTCCACGCTCTGGCTCGTGACGCTTATAAACTGCACCGTAGCCATAATCAGCTTGTCCAGTGGGATGAAGCAGTGACCGTTTCCGGCGTTGTGGCGCAATTCGAAGCTCACGGCGGCGCAGACACGATGGGGGCTGTCGTCCTCCATGCCCAGCTCGATTGCGAGGCGGTCTGCCTCCGCAAAAGAGCCGCCGATATGCGGCGCTGCGATTATGTAGGGGTTTTCGCCCACGATATCCAGTGACGATTCACCGTAGAACTTATATAGCCGGACCGCCAGTATCGGGCGCAGCTCGTGGGCGCAGAGAAACTCCATCAAGCGCCGCAGGCCGGTCTGACGGCGGAAGCTTGCGGACATCTGCTCCGCCTTCTTCGGGCCTATGCCGCGAATCCCGGCCAGCAGCTCCGGATTATTCTCCAGAACATCCAGCGAGCGTTCGCCAAACCTGTCCACAATGACGGCGGCAGTCGCCGGGCCGATGCCGGTAACCGCGCGTCCGGCAAGGTATTCATAGATTGCCTCCGCGCTTTTGGGCAGGCTCCGCTCAGCCAGCTCAGCTTTGAACTGTCTGCCATGACTGGGGTGCTTGACCCAGTCGCCATAGGCATGCAGCTCTTCACCGGGTGCGGCGGAGGGTAGCGTACCCACAACCGTGGTAAGCCCTCCGTCGCCCGTGTCAAGCCGCAGCACGGTGTAGCCGTTTTCTTCGTTTGTATACACTACCGAGGAAATCTTGCCCCTTATTTCAATGTATCCTTCTGTTCCCGACATTCATCTGCGTCCTTGCCGCTCTGCAGTCTGACGCAGGAGAATCTGCGCGCAGCCAACATCGCCAGTTGTCTTGTTTCCTCGTCCATGCCTGCATCGATGAGTACAATGTCGCACCTGAGCGTATCATTGTCCCGCAGCCAGAGCAGACCATCGAGCGTCTCCTCCAGCGCCGGCTCATAGCCGCGCACGAGCAGATGCATTGTAAGAGCGCTTTGCTTTCCTATGCGGACAGGGGTCAGCATGGCGCCGCGAGCCCACCAGACGAGGAAGATAATTAGTGCCGCAGCCAGCGCCGATATGAGTATTTTCCAGAACATCGCCCTTTGCCCCCTTTGCGTCATTCTATGGGGCAGGAGCGTGTTTTGTTAATTTAAAACCGAGGTAAATCCGAAGGTCAGGCCGGTAATTAAAAGCCCCGCGAGCACGACACCGAAGAAAATAGACGGCAGTGCGCTTTTCATGCGCATATCCATGAGCGCCGCGATGAGCGCGCCCGTCCAGGCGCCTGTGCCCGGCAGCGGTATGGCGACCAGAATCATCAGTCCGAAAAACTGATAACGATGCACCTTGTCCCATTTGCCCTCGGCCTTGGTTTCAAGCCTTGTGATCATGCCGCGCAGCCACCCGCTGCGCTCGGAAAGCCATTTGAAGATCTTGCGGATGAAGAGAATGATGAATGGCACGGGCACCATATTGCCCAAAATGCTTATCAGCATAGCCTCAAAATGTCCGAGCCCAAGCCCCACACCGATGGGGATTGCGCCTCGCAGCTCGACAACCGGAACCATAGACACCAAAAAGGTTATGAAAAGCTGGCCTGCCTCCGATTGCTTGAGGTACTCTATAAATTCCATTCTTACCTCCAAAATCCGCAAAATACGATTTGCACCTTGAACGAAGCAGGCCCCAGCCGGTTTGTCTGAGACCTGTTAGCTCTATCTTTTTAGTACCGCCTTCAAAAACTCGCCCGTTGCGCTCCCCGCGCAGGCCGCGCACTCCTCAGGCGTGCCGGTGAACACGACGCGACCGCCGCCGTCACCGCCCTCCGGCCCGAGGTCGATTATGTGGTCCGCAACCTTTATAATGTCCAGGTTGTGCTCAATAACCACAACAGTATTCCCGACATCGGTCAATCTGTCGAGGATTTCGATGAGTCTGTGGACATCTGCCACGTGCAGGCCGGTTGTGGGCTCGTCGAGAACATAGACCGTCGCGCCCGTGCTGCGCTTTGCAAGCTCGGTCGCGAGCTTTACGCGCTGTGCCTCGCCTCCGGACAGTGTCGTGGACGACTGCCCCAGCTTCACATAGCCCAGACCGACGTCGTACAGGGTCTGAATCTTGCCCTTTATCTTTGGCAGGTTCTCAAAGAAGCTTACCGCTTCCTCCACCGTCATATCCAGCACATCGGCGATGTTCTTGCCCTTATATTTTACCTCAAGCGTCTCCCTGTTATAGCGCTTGCCCTTGCAAACCTCGCAGGGGACATAGATATCAGGCAGAAAGTGCATCTCTATCTTGAGCAGTCCGTCGCCGGTGCAGGCCTCGCAGCGTCCGCCCTTGACGTTAAAGGAGAATCTGCCCGAGGCATAGCCGCGCATCTTCGCATCCTGCGTGGAGGCGAAAAGCTCACGAATATCGCTAAACACGCCTGTGTAGGTGGCGGGGTTTGAGCGCGGTGTGCGCCCGATCGGTGACTGGTCAATGCAAATGACCTTGTCCACATGCTCCAGCCCATCTATGCCGTTGCAGCGGCCGGGGCGCACGTGGGCGCGGTTTTTCTCCGCAGCCAGAGTCTTATACAAAACCTCGTTTATGAGACTGGACTTGCCTGAACCGGACACGCCTGTGACACAGGTCAGCGCGCCGAGCGGTATTGAGACGTCCATTCCCTTGAGATTGTTCTCGGTTGCGCCGCGAATAAGCAAATTTTTGCCATTGCAGGGTCGGCGCTTTGCCGGGACAGGTATGCCCTTCAGCCCGGACAGGTACTGACCCGTCACACTGCGCGGCTCAGCGCAAATATCCTCAAGACTGCCCTGCGCCACAACCTCGCCGCCGTGGACACCGGCACCGGGGCCAATATCCACGATCCAGTCGGCAGCGCGCATCGTCTCCTCATCGTGCTCCACGACCACGAGCGTATTGCCCATGTCGCGCAGCTCCTTCAGGGTCGTGATAAGCTTTGCATTGTCGCGCTGGTGCAGGCCGATGCTCGGCTCGTCTAGTATATACAAAACGCCCATGAGCGATGAGCCAATCTGCGTGGCAAGCCTTATACGCTGGCTCTCTCCGCCCGAAAGCGACGCCGCGGCACGCGACAGCGTGAGATATTGCAGACCCACGCTGACGAGGAAGTTCAGCCTTGAGCGTATCTCCTTGAGTATCCTGTCCGCGATCATCAGATCGCGGCGGTCAAGCTCCAGCGATTCGATAAACTGCAGCGCGCGCGTGACGGGAAGCTGGCAGAAATCCGCAATGCTCATGCCGCCGACGGTGACCGCAAGAATTTCCTTTTTGAGTCTCTGACCGCCGCAATCCGGGCAGGGGTACTCGCCCATATACTGCGAATATTCATCGCGCATCGACTGGCTCTGTGTCTCCCTGTAGCGCCGCTCCACAGAGTTTATGAGTCCCTCAAACGGCTGGTGAAGCTGACCCTTGCCGCGGGCTGTGTCGTACTGCAAATCCAGCGGCTCGCCGCGTGTGCCGTACATAAGCACGTCCATGACCTCGTCCGGAAGGTCCCGGATCGGGGTCGTCAGCTTAAATTTATATTTCTTCGCAAGTGCGTCATAATACATCTTCGCTATGCTGTCAACCTTCACATTGCCCCAGCCGGGAGCCTGAATTCCGCCCTGCATGATTGAAAGCGACGGATTCTTGATGAGCAGTGTCGGGTCTGCAGAGAGCTGTGTCCCGAGCCCCGAGCAGGTCGGGCAGGCACCAAAGGGGTTGTTAAACGAGAACATGCGCGGGGCAAGCTCGTCAATCGACACACCGCAATCCTCGCAGGCATAGTTCTGTGAGAACATCTGCTCGATGCCATCGTCCGGACGGTCAATTATGACCACGCCGCCGGTCAGGGAGCTTGCTGTCTCAATCGAGTCGGTAAGTCTGCGCGCAGAGTCTGCACGCACCGCTAGTCTGTCCACGATAATCTGGATATTGTGCTTTTTATTCTTTTCCAGAGTTATTTCCTCGGAAAGATCGTAGATGTTGCCGTCAACCCTGGCGCGGACAAAGCCGCCGCGCCGTGCATCCTCAAAGACCTTGCTGTGCTCGCCCTTGCGTGCGCGGACAACGGGAGAGAGAACCTGAATCCTCGTACCCTCAGGCCAGGCCAGGACCTGATCGACGATCTGGTCTATCGTCTGCTGCTGTATCTCCTTGCCGCATTTCGGGCAATGGGGTATGCCGACGCGCGCCCATAAAAGGCGGAGATAGTCGTATATTTCCGTAACCGTTCCCACGGTTGAACGCGGGTTGCGGCTAGTGGTTTTCTGGTCTATTGAAATTGCGGGGGATAGCCCCTCTATATAGTCCACATCAGGCTTGTCCATCTGGCCGAGGAACATCCTCGCGTAGCTCGACAGGCTCTCAACATAGCGCCGCTGTCCCTCTGCATAGATCGTGTCGAACGCGAGGCTCGACTTTCCGGAGCCGGAAAGTCCGGTCAGAACAACAAGCTTTTCGCGGGGAATCTCGATATCTATATTCTTGAGGTTATTTTCTCTTGCGCCTTTGACAAAAATGCTATCTCTCATATAAGTCCTCTCGTATTAGTTCTCAATTTAGAATAATCGTTTCATTATACCCCAATTGCCGCCCTCTTTCAACCACTAATATAAAACAAAGAAAGTCCCCGCTGCAAAAGCAGCAGGGACTTGATATAGTGTTTTCCTATATATTACTTTGTTACTTCGACAGCAGCGGGATTGCCTGTGATCTCGCCCTTGGCCTGCTTGGCGAAGGTCTGAATGCCGCTGATGGTGACGATGACTGCAAGAACAATCAGGGCAGTCGCGAAGATTGCCTGGAACCAGTCGCCCCAAACAGCGCCGCCGGCACCAATGACACCGATCTTGCCATAAACCGTCATGACCAGAGAGGTCAGGGTCGCGACAAGCATGAACACCATGGGTACGAAGAACATCTTGTTGCTCTTTCCGATGTTGCCGAGCCAGCAGGCAACCGCCATCAGAGCGAGACCCGCGAGCAGCTGGTTGGCTGCGCCGAACAGACCCCAGATCTGGCTGAGACTCAAGAAGCCGATGCCGCAGCCGATGACGACCATGACGAGGGTTCCGACGACGGGCTTTGCAAGGAAGCCGCGGAAGCCGCGGATCTTCGCAGGATCCTCACCCTCACGCACGAACAGCTCCGTGAACATGTAGCGGCCCAGACGGGTGCCGGTGTCCAGAGAGGTCAGAGCGAAGACGGAGACCGACAAGGTGATCAGGGTGTAGACAGTGTCATAAAGAGCATTGTCAAACTCTGCAACGCCGCCGGTCATCCAGGTGACCATGGATGCAATGCCGGATGCGAAAATGACAGGGGGGCTGGCGAGCAATGTGCCGTTGTCAACATACTGGTTGTAAACAACGCCGACTGCGAGCAGCGCCAGAATGGCGAGTGCGCACTCAACGATCATCGCGCCGTAGCCGATGATCTTGGTGTCACCCTCGGAGTTGAGCTGCTTGGAAGTCGTGCCGGAGCCGACAAGGCTGTGGAAGCCCGAGATGGCGCCGCAGGCGACAGTGATAAACAGGGTCGGGAACAGATAGGATGAACCAATCTTGAAGCCGGCAAACGCAGGGATCTCAACACTGGCGCCGGAGCCGATGACACCAACTATCGCAAGCAGCATCATGCCGTACAGCAGGAAGGAGCTCAGATAGTCACGGGGCTGGAGAAGAATCCAGACCGGCAGCAGAGACGCGAGCGTGATATAAACCGCGATGAAAATAACCCAGGGTGTGCGGCCCATGTTGACGCCGAAGTTCAGACCGACGATGGTTATCAGGACAATGCCGATGACGCCGATGATGGTTGCGGGGCCAACCTTGGCACCCTTGCGGTACACAAAGTAACCGAATATGAAGGCAATGACGATGAACAGCAGGCTGGTCGTGGCGGTGGAAGCATTGCCTGAGACATTGTCACGGCCGGAGGTGAAGAACGGGATTGCATTGCCGTTGGCATCCACGTCGGAGACGAAGGTACTGGCAACAACGCTGGTGAAGCTGGCAATGACCAGAATGAGAACAAGAAGGGCAAAAATGACGAAAAGTTTGTATGCCCTGGGTCCGATGTTGTCCTTGATGACCTCGGCAATCGAACGACCGCCGTGACGGACAGAGGCGAACAGAGCGCCAAAGTCGTGCATCGCGCCGAAGAAAATGCCGCCGACGACAACCCACAGGAAAACAGGCAGCCAACCAAAAACCGCGGCCTGGATGGGTCCGTTAATCGGGCCCGCGCCGGCGATGGATGAGAAATGGTGACCCATCAGAACGGCCGGGTTGGCTGGGACGAAGTCCTTGTTGTCGAATTTAGAATGCGCAGGGGTCGGGCGATCAGGGTTAACTCCCCACTTCTTGGCGAGCCATGAACCGTAGAATATGTAGCCCAAGACGAGAAGTACTAAACCGACCAGTAGAATAATGATAGCTTTCATACTTTATTCACTCCTTAACAACTTCTTAAAAAACTTCTTCAAATTGCGACCCATTTTGTTTGTTAAGACCATCTCCTTTTCAAGTTCAACAGCAGCAGTTTTCATTGAAGACCACCCCAGCATCCCAAACTTATAGTCCTTATGATACTTCCTGCGTCGTATGGCCCTTGCGGCCTCCGCTTGTATCACATCCGCCAAAAAGATGGCAATGATGTACGAATCCTTGTGCTCCGGATGCGGCTCGATTCTCGGCAAGCCATCCGCCAGAGCGTAGTCCATGCAGCTCTCAGCAGTTTTAAGGTCCAGTTCCGGAACTGAAAAAACATAAACGTATTCATTCGACTCAGCTGCCCAAATCTTCGCTTTCTTTATAAGAACGTAACCCTCATCCCTCGCGTGAAACTCCGCACGGAAGGCTAAAGGCAGTCCGCTATCAGCGTCGCCTTCAGTAATACTATAGTAATATTCGTAGGAATTGAGCAATGTGCTTAAAAAGTCACGCATTATTCTTGCCAATTCGACACCTTTCTTCCTTGCTTGTTTATAGTTTATTTATTTGTAGCTCGAAATATGAACAAATCATTAACTGTCTCATACTATACACCTCTTTATTTGATAAATCAATAGCAATGTTGAATTTTTTACCAGAGATTTGGAAAATAGGGCTTACTATATTTACAATGTAGAAATAATGTTGTATTCTTATAGTTCAGATGATAATATATAAAGAAATGGTAGGATCTACAAATGAAACTTCAACTGTGCGCTCCCTGTCTCTTCGGCCTTGAGGGGCCTTTGGGCAACGAGCTTAGACATATGGGCATGGAAAATGTCGCGCCTGAAAACGGGCGTGTGCGCTTTAGCTCCGACGGGCAGGGGCTTGCCAAGGCGAACATCCGCTCGCGCTTTGCAGAGCGCATTTTGCTGGAGCTGGGACGCTTCCCTGCCAGAAGCTTTGATGAGCTTTTCGAGGGGGTTCGTGCCCTGCCGCTGGAAAACTTCATACCGAAAAACGGCGCTTTCCCCGTCAAGGGCTGGGCGCTGGATTCTGCCTTGCATTCTGTGCCCGACTGCCAGAAAATAATTAAAAAAGCCGCCGCCGAGAGGATGAAGGCAAGCTACGGTTTGTCTTGGTTTCCTGAGGACGGGGCCATGTACCAAATTCAGTTTTCAATTCTCAAGGACGAGTGCTCAATTTACCTCGACAGCTCCGGTGTCGGTCTGCACAAGCGCGGCTATCGCCCCGCCCAGGTCTCCGCTCCTCTGCGCGAAACACTTGCCTCCGCCATGGTCGATATCTCCGGCTATCGCGGACGCGGCGACTTTGCCGATCCCTTCTGCGGCAGCGGCACAATCGCAATCGAGGCGGCACTCGCGGCCAAGGGCCGCGCTCCGGGACTGAGCCGCAGCTTCTCTGCCGAGAGCTGGGAGTTTCTTGACAGCAAAATTTGGCGGCAGGCAAAGGCCGACGCACGCGCACGCGAGTTTAACGGCGACTACCACATCTTCGCCTCGGATATTGACCCCGCTGCCGTGGAAATTTCCAAGGCAAACGCAAGGCGCGCCGGTGTCTCCGAGCTCATCAGCTTCGAGGTCGCCGATGCCAGGCAGTTTTCGCGCAGCACACAGCGCGGAGTGCTGGTCACTAACCCGCCATATGGCGAGCGAATGATGGAAAAGCGCGATTGTGAGCTGCTTTACGCAGACTTCGGACGCGCTCTGCGCGAGGTCGGCGGGTGGAGCGCCTATGTCATATCTTCGCACGAGGAGTTCGAAAACAGCTTTGGTGCAAAAGCTCAAAAAAAGCGCAAGCTATATAACGGTATGATCAAATGCGACCTGTATATATATAGATAACAACGGAGGAAGCCGCCAATGAAGCATCTTTTCATCGTCAACCCTGTGGCCGGAAAGCAAAAGCCAGAAGCAAAAATGAAGCTCATATCAGACACAATAAGGAGTCTGGATGAGACTCAGAAAAAAAACGACATCTTTGAATTATATGTTACCAAAGCACCCATGGACGCCTGTGACAAAATACGTCAGGAGGCCGCAAGCGGTGAACCTCTGCGTGTGTACGCCTGTGGCGGTGACGGCACTCTCAACGAGTGCGTCAACGGCGTTGTCGGTTATCCGAACACCTCCGTCACGCATTACCCCTGCGGAACGGGAAACGACTTCATTAAGATGTTTGGCGAGGAGCGCAGCCGCTTCTTCGACCTCAGGGAGCTTATCGCAGGTGTCGTTCAGCCCATAGACGTCATCAAGTGCAACGACCGCTACAGCATCAACATTTGCTCGCTCGGTCTGGATGCCCGCGTCGGCACCGATGTTCACAAATACAGCGGGCTCCCTCTCATTGGCGGCCCTGCCGGCTACATTGTGTCACTTCTCGTCAACTACGCCAAGGGTCTGTCGAGCAAAATGACCGCCTATGCCGACGGATTGACCTGCGGGCCCGAGCTGAACGTCGTCTGCGTCTGCAACGGACGCTACTACGGCGGCGGCTTCAACCCCACAAACGATGCCAGACCGGATGATGGCCTGATGGACGTTCTCATCGTCTCCGGCGTGAACCGGCTGACCTTCGTAAACGCTATAGCGGGCTATGCCAGCGGTAAATACAAAAAATTTCCGAAGTACATCACCTATCTGCGCACTGACCATCTCGAGGTCAAGTCAGAAAAACGCGAGGTCATCAACGTCGATGGCGAGTCCGCATTTTCTGACAACGTGACCTTTGACATCATACCCAATGGCGTAAATTTCGTCGTTCCCGAAGGATTAAGCTTTTTTAAGTAGATGTTCACAGAAACTTCGCAATTATTTATATAAAATTCCTTGACATTTTTCTAAATTGTGCTATTTTATTAGTGGGTTAGCACTCACTGTTCGCGAGTGCTAACCCACTAAAGTTGTTTATAAATTCTTAGGAGGTAATATACAATGAAACTTAAGCCTTTAGCAGACAGGGTCGTGCTCAAGCAGCAGGAAGCTGAGGAAAAAACCAAGAGCGGCATCATCCTCACCTCCGCCGCGCAGGAAAAGCCTGAGATGTACGAGGTTGTCGAGGTTGGCCCCGGTGGTCTTGTGGACGGCAATGAGGTCGAGATGACCGTCAAGGCCGGCGACATTGTTCTTGTCGGCAAGTACAGCGGAACCAAGGTCAAGGTTGACGAAGACGAGCTGACTATTGTCAAGCAGTCCGACATCCTGGCTATCGTAGAATAAGGAGGAAATAATTCATGGCAAAGCAGATTATCTACGGTGAGGAGGCCCGCAAGGCCCTTGAAACCGGCATTAACAAGCTGGCTGACACCGTCAAAATAACCCTCGGCCCCAAGGGTCGCAACGTAGTTCTGGGCAAGAAATTCGGCTCCCCCCTCATCACCAATGACGGCGTGACCATTGCCAAGGAAATTGAGCTTGAGGACGAGTTCGAGAACATGGGCGCTCAGCTCATCCGTGAGGTCTCCACCAAGACCAACGACGTCGCAGGCGACGGCACCACCAGCGCCACCCTGCTGGCACAGAGCATGGTGCGTGAGGGTCTGAAGAATCTCGCCGCCGGTGCAAACCCCATGGTCATGCGCCGCGGAATCACCAAGGCAACCGAGGCCGCAGTGGCGGAGATTCGCAGAATATCCCAGCCTGTCTCCGGCAGCAACGATATCGCCCGCGTCGGCGCTATCTCCTCCGGCGAAGAGCTCATAGGCACTCTCATTGCCGAGGCAATGGAGAAGGTCAGCCAGAACGGCGTCATAACCGTCGAGGAGTCCAAGACCGCGGATACCTACAGCGAGGTTGTCGAGGGAATGCAGTTTGACCGTGGTTATATTACCCCCTATATGGTCACAGATAACGAGAAGATGG
>CAZHUG010000064.1:0-11302 GCA_964535405.1 uncultured Oscillospiraceae bacterium
GGCGCTCAGTGCGTGTGTCGATGGAGCTTGTAGCTTCGTCGAGCACCATGACGGGCGGGTCGGCAACGGCGGCGCGGGCTATTGCCAGAAGCTGACGCTGACCCTGAGACAGGTTGGCGCCGTCACCGGTTACGATGGTTTCATAGCCGTCCGGAAGCCTGCGTATGAAGCTGTGCGCACTGGCGCTCTTGGCGGCGGCGATGCACTCCTCGTCCGTGGCGTTTAATCTGCCGTAGCGGATGTTTTCCATGACAGTGCCGGTAAAGAGGTGGGTGTCCTGCAAGACAGCACCGAGAGATCGGCGCAGATCGTCCTTCTTTATATTGCGAATGTCAATTCCGTCATAGGTGATGGTGCCGGAATCAATCTCGTAAAAGCGGTTTACAAGGTTCGTGATGGTCGTTTTACCCGCTCCGGTGCTGCCCACAAAGGCGATTTTCTGACCAGGATTTGCGTAGACATTCACGTTTTTCAAAACGGGCTTTTCGGGGACGTATGAGAAGCTCACATTGGTGAGCCGCACACCGCCGCGAAGCTCGGTGAGAGCGAAGCCCCCGTCCTCCCGGGGTGTTTTCCATGCCCAGCGACCGGTGTGACTTTTGGCATCGGCGCACTCGGAAAAGGCGCCGTCGTCAGTTTGCTGGATGGGCACCAGCGTGACATTACCCTCGTCAATCTCGGGCTCCATATCCATTATCTCGAATATGCGCTCAGCGCCTGCAAGGGCGGAGAGAATCATGGTCACCTGCTGTGATACCTGGCTCATGGGCTGGGAGACCTGTCTGCCGTACTGGAGGTAGACCGCGAGCCCGCCCAGGTCGAGCATACCGCCAAAGGCGAAGCCACCGCCGACGATGGCGGTTATGGCGTAGCCGATGTTCATGACGTTGCCGACGATGGGCATCATGGTTGTGCCATAGAAGTTTGCGTCCTTGGCGACGCTAAAGTAATCCTCGTTCAGCTTAGCGAAGTCTGCCTTGGCCTCATCCTCGTGAGTGAAGGCCTTGACCACGCGCAGACCCTCGATCATCTCCTGAATGTTGCCGTTCATTTTACCGAGAGCCTTCTGCTGATTGCGATAGAGTACCCGGCTCTTTTCTCCAATTTTTTTGATCACGAAAAAGTTGACCGCCAGAACGCAGAGTGTGATTATAAAGAGAGTGGGTGATGTGAAGATCATGACGGCGACAATGCCCACAAAGGTCAGCGCGGATGAAAACAGTGACACAATGCTCTGCTCAAGCATCTGCTGGACGTAGTCTGCATCGTTTGCAAAGCGACTCATGAGCTCGCCGTGCGAGTTTTTATCGTAGAATGACAGCGGCAGATCCTGCATCTTGTCAAATAGCTCTGCGCGCAGTCTGTTGGTGCCACGGTGGGCAAGCTGAGCCATTATGGCAGACTGGGCATAGTTACAGATTGCTCCCAGGACAAATATACAGGCCATTATGCCGAGCATACTTGCAAGTGCGGCCATTTTTTCCGCAATCGGCACTGAGGATACTAATTCATTTAGAACCGGACGAATCAGATAGGTTTGAAGAATTGATGCACCTGCACTGATTATGACGCAGAGGAAAACGATAACCAGCAGCCACTTCTTGTTCGAAATATAGCCGAGCAGGCGTGACATTGTCTTTTTCATGTTCTTAGGCTTGCGGAAGTCACTTCGGCCTCCCGGACCGTGCTTGGGTGCGCTATTTTGCTTGTTGTCAGCCATTACTTATCGCTCCTTCCTGCTGAGACTGGTAAATCTCCTGATAAATTTTGCAACTGTCCATAAGCTCATCGTGAGTACCCTCTGCCGCAATATGATCCTCGTCGAGGACGACGATCTTGTCGGCGTGCTGGACAGAGCTTATGCGCTGCGCTATGATTATGATGGTTGTGTCCTTGAGATTTGCGTTAAATGAGTTGCGAATCTCCGACTCGGTTGCAGAGTCAACTGCGGAGGTGGAGTCATCCATGATTATGATCGCGGGCTTGCGGAGCATAGCACGTGCAATGCACAGGCGCTGCTTCTGACCGCCGGAGACGTTCACGCCGCCCTGATCGATAACAGTTTCAAAGCCGTCGGGAAATTGCATGATGAAGTCGTATGCCTGAGCATCCTTTGCGGCCTGAATGAGCTCCTCTTCGCTTGCATCTGCGTTGCCCCACAAAAGGTTCTCGCGGATTGTTCCGGAGAAGAGCACGTTGTTTTGCAGAACCATGCCGATGCGCTCGCGAAGCTCCTGCAGAGGCCAGTCGCGTGTGTCCAAGCCGTCAACCAGAAGCTGACCGTCACTGATATCATAAAAACGCGGGATGAGGTTCACAAGCGTGGACTTGCCGGTGCCGGTCCCGCCGACGATTGCGACAAACTGACCCGGTTCGACGCTGAGATTTATATTGTGCAGCACATCGTCGCCGCTACCTTCGACGTCATATTTGAAGCTGACGTTCTTGTACTCAACTCTGCCTGTTTTTTCCGGAAGTACAGTTTCGTGACTGTCAAGCTTGTCGGTGATGTCGGGCTCAGTCTCCAGAACCTCGATTACACGTTTCGCGCAGGCAGAAGCGCGGGTGAGCATGAACAGGCAGGCACCGACCATGAGAACGCTCATGAGCACCTGGGAGATGTATGAGAAAAACGAGAAGAGCTCGCCTGAGAGCATGACGCCGTTTGCGACATATCCACCGCCGAACCACAGTACCGCGATTATGGCAGCAAACATCGAGAGCATCATGATGGGGTTCAGGAGGATGATGCGCATGGCGGCGGAAAGACCGGCATCGCGCAGCTCATCGTTGGATTTCTTAAACTTCTTGCGCTCGTGATCTCCGCGCACAAAGGCTTTTACCACACGGATTGCGACAAGGTTTTCCTGCACCGTATTGTTGAGCGCGTCAATCTTTTCCTGGAAAGTGGTGAACAGTTTTTGTGTCGTTTTCATGAGTAGAATAAGCACTGCGCACATGATGGGGATGATCACGGCGAGCACCAGCGTGAGCTTTGCATTTATGATAAGGCAGACAACCAGTGCGGATACAAGCTGTATCGGTGCACGAATCAGCATCCGCAGACACATCATAAGCGTCATCTGCATTGTGCTAACATCGTTTGTCATCCTCGTTATGAGTGAGGCGGAGGAGAACTTATCTATGTCCGCAAACGAGAAATCCTGAATTTTGTTGAACATATTTGTGCGAAGATTCTTGCCGAAGCCCTGGCTCGCCGTTGAAGCGCTTTTTGCAGCCATCACACCGCTGCACAGCGATATGACAGACAGCAGGAGCATGGCAAGGCCGGCCTTCCAAATATAGCCCATGCCTCCATCGCCGTTGATGCCCTTATCAATGATACCGGCCATGAGCAGTGGCAGAAATAGCTCACATATGCCCTCGATAAGGATGAAGAGCGGCGATATTATCGCATCTTTTGTAAAGCCCTTCATATTTGGTAATAGTTTCTTGATCAAATTTTGTTGCCTCCGTTCACAAGGGCGCGCAGATTGGAATATATGCGCTTGTAAAAGCCCGAAAGTGTTTCTTGTTCTTCTTGCGTAAAGCCCGAGTACATGGCATCATCGACGCTTCTAAAGGCCTTGATGCACTCCTGCGCGATCTCTCTGCCGAGAGGAGTTATCATTATACGCTTGCAACGCATGTCGGCTTCATCAGCAACTCTGGTAATATAACCCTGCCTCTCAAGACTCTTGAGCGAAGCGGTTATTGTAGCAGGCGATACGCCCAAATGCTCAGACAGCTCGCGCTGGGTGCCGACTCCGCCCTTTGGCGCGGCATGCTCGAGCATGAAAAGTATAAAGGGCTGCCCGGGCTCATGAATTCCGGCCTTGGACATAGCATCTGCTACGGCCAGGCGCCGTGCCTTGTCAACCTTGCGGTAGCTCCATGCAGGTGAGGAGAGCATGGAACCGTGGAACTGATTTCCGTGTGTCATAAATTGCCTCCAAAAAAAGATTAGCAGGCGAATGATTAGCCTGCTAACTAATGTTGTAAATAATACAGCGTTGGTGAAGATTTGTCAACACCAACGCTGTGAATAGTTTGTTAATTATTTGAATTAATTCTTGAATTCGAACTTGAGCTTTGAGCCGAGCTTATGCAGATTGGAGTGCATTTTGGCAATGTCGGCGTTTGACATTGCCTGCCGAAGGTCATCGTCCGGAACAAAGCGGCAATAGGTGTGGCAAAACGCGTCGAAGTTCGAGCGCGTGGCAGGGGACAGCTTGTTCAGGTAAGCTAAAACTCCCGTAAGCGCGCCAATACCAAAAGAGATTTTTAGATAGATTGCAAAAAAATAAAATGCAACAAAGCCAAGGCCGATGCAAATGACCAGCCAGATCATAACGGAGATGGTGTTGAGCCTGTGCGCACCCTTGGGGGCAAAGACCTCCGGTCCCTCATTACCAAATCTGTTTATCAGCGGATAGCCAACAGTAAAATCGAATATGAGTTGGCGAAGACATATGTAGAAGTAGAACCACCCGACAATAAAAACTAGCGCTGAATACATTATTTTCATTTCCATGGCTAATCCCTCCTAAGGCCACTATATTTTACCACTTTGCTCGACCAAGGGCAAGACAAAGTTTAGACAAGTAAAAAACGCCCCACTTTTCACATAGACTGTGGAAAGTGGGGCGTATCAATTTCTGCCTACATTATGATTCCGCCATCAACGTGGATTATTGTGCCTGTGGTGAAGCTTGACTCGTCAGATGCCAGATATACATAGGCACCGGCGAGATCGGAGGGATCGGCTGCCCGTCCCAGCGGCGTGATGCTCTTCATAGCGTTCATCATGAGCTCGTCAACAGATTCTGCGACCATGTCGGTCATGACAACGCCTGGTGCGACGGCGTTCACGCGGATTCCGTAGGGGCCGAGCTCCTTGGCGCAGGACTTTGTCAGGCCGTTGATGCCGAATTTTGAGGATGAGTAAGCCGTCTGCATCTTGCCGCCGTAGCTGCCGACCATTGAGCTGGTGTTAATAATGCTTCCGCCGCCATTGTCGCACATTATACGACTAACCTCACGTGTGACGCGGAATGGACCGGAGAGGTTAATACCGATAACGGAGTCAAAGTCATCGTCAGTCATGTCGAATATACTCTTTGCGCTCGTCACACCGGCATTGTTGACAAGAATATCGATCGTGCCCCAGTGTTCGACTACGGCAGAAACCAGATCCTTGATGCTCTCAGTGTCGGACAGGTCGAGACCCATAGGCAATATGCACGCATCGGGATATTTGCTGTGTAGCAGCTCGGCTGCGTGCTCGGCTGAGGACAGACGGCTGCCGCAGAGTGCGATTTTAGCACCCTCTCTGATGAAGGCTTCAGCTATGGAAAAGCCTATGCCGCGCGAAGCACCGGTGATAACTGCTATCTTATCTAGAAGTCTCATTACAGTCTCTCCTTATATACTAGTTTGAGCCATGATATCACCCCGCAAATCAAATATCAAGATTAAATCAAAAATCTAATTATTAACACTCAATACTAGACGAATGTGCTAAATAATGTCGAAATAATGAATTAATAAAGCGAGAACTGTGTGAATAAAAAGACAAAAAACGTATGTTGAGCAGAAGCATTAGTGCATGTGCAAAAGACAAAACAGATGCCCTGGATGACAGCCGGTCATATTCCCCGGAGAATTGGAATAGATTGTCCACATGAGAGCTTGTGATGGTTTTAATAACGCGGCGGGACTTCTCCCGCCGGACATACGCCAGATTGTTCTGGGCTTGCCGCCGGAGCTGCGCAGATGTGCTGAGGAGCTGCGTCTGCGCGCGGGAAGAGCGCCGGGCTTGGTGACAGCGTCGGGCGAGAGAACACTGCCCTGCCGCGTGGTAAGCCCGCGGGACCTGGACACGGTGCTCGAGACCGCGACCCGCGCCTCGGCACATACGGCACTCGCCGGTGTTTCCTCCGGCTTCGTGACCGTAAAGGGTGGCTGCCGAGTGGGACTGTGCGGTGAGGCGGCACTGCAGGATGGGCGGGTCAAGACCCTGCGCAGACTGTCGTCGGTTTCGATCAGAATACCCCACGAGGCGCAGGGCTGTGCAGACGAGCTGTTTCGCAAGCTGGAGGCAGAGGGGTTTCCGGACACGCTCATAGTCTCGCCACCCGGTGCGGGCAAGACAACGCTTCTGCGGGAGCTGGTGCGCCTGAGCTCGGACTCGGGAAGACGGGTTTCCCTTATAGACGAGCGGGGCGAGGTGGCAGGTGTCTGGGACGGGGAGCCGGTGTTTGACGTTGGAAGCCGCACGGATGTGATGACTGCGGCTCCGAAAAAGGCGGCGGCATCCATGCTCATAAGAGCGATGAGCCCACAGATTTTGGCAATGGACGAGATAACCTCGCCGGAGGACATTGACGCTGCGGAGGCGGCTGCCGGCTGCGGAGTACGTCTTTTGGCTACCTGCCACGCAGGCAGCGCGGACGAGCTGGCACTGAGGCCGCTCTACAGGCGGCTTCTGAAGCTCGGGATATTCAAAAGAACTATAAGCATTCGCCGGAGCCCGTCAGGGCGCGAGTATGTTTTGGAGGAGCTGTGCAAATGAGAATTGCAGGATCAATACTGATAATTGCGGCGTTTACCTTCTTTGGCGTGGCGCGGGCGCGGGATTTGCACTGCCGGGCTCGGCTTGTTGCGGCACTGGCGACCTCAGTCGAGCTTCTCAGGGGCGAGATTGTCTCGCGCCTTACACCTCTGCCGGATGCCGCGCGGCGGCTGGCCGAATCAGGGCCGAGGGAGACGCGCAGCTTCTATTCCTATCTCTGCGTGGGGCTTGAGAGCCTCGGTGAGCGCGAGTTTTCGGAAATTTGGAACGCCTGTGTTGCGGGACTGGTGCTTGCCGAGCAGGATAAGGAGATATTGCGCGATTTGGGTTGCAGTCTCGGCAGATATGACGCACTTGAGCAGGACGCGGCGCTGTCAAGGTGCATTGAGGCTCTGGGCGAGGCGGCGGAGCGTGCGAGGTGTGAGGCTGCCAATGGCGGCAGGCTCTGTGCAGGGGTGTCAATTTCAGCGGGAGCGCTGCTTGCGATAGTACTATATTGATACATACGGAGGCTACGAAATGGAAGTCGATCTCATCTTCAAGGTTGCGGCGGTAGGCATTCTTGTGGCGGTGCTGAATATCCTGCTTACTCGCTCTGGCAGAGAGGAGCAGGCGCTCATGGTGACCATAACCGGTCTTATCATCGTGCTTGTGCTGGTCGTGCAGAAAATCAGTGAGCTGTTTGATTTAATCAAGGCTCTGTTCGCGTTTTAGCATGGAGACAGCGATAAAGGCGGCGGTTGCCGGAGTGTGTGCGGCTCTCATAGCTGTGCTTGTAAAAAAAAGTAATCCGGAGCTCGCTCTGTGCCTGACTATCGCGGCCTGTGCCGCGGTGATTACGGGGGCGCTTCAAATTGCGGGAGGGCTCACCGATGTGCTGGACAAGGCCAAAAACCTGTCCGGTCTGTCCGCTGCGGTGCTGCGACCTGTGCTAAAGTGCGTGGGCATAGGAATAATCGCGAGGCTGGGATCCGATATTTGCCGCGATGCGGGCAGTTCAGGCCTCGCCTCGTCTGTGGAGCTGGCGGCGGCAATGGCGGCGATATTCGTGGCTCTGCCGCTGTTTACAACGCTTCTGTCAATGGTGGAGGGCATGACATGAGACGGCTGGGATGTTTCCTGCTGTTTATGCTGCTTTTGGCAAGTCCCGCGCTGGCGATAGAGCTGCCGATAAAGGAATTCGGTGCGGACGAGCTTCAGGAGGCTCTTCCGGAGGACGCACAGGACGTTCTTGGCGATACGCTCATTGAAGACGCTCTCGACCCGCCCGGACTTGTGTCGCGGCTCTGGGACTCGGCTCTGGACATGCTGGGGAGCATCTGGAAGCGCGGTGTGGGCTCTGCAGCCGCATTGCTGGCAGTGGCGCTTCTATGCGGCCTTGTTTCACCCATGGCAGAGGGCGATACGCCCAAATATGTCATCCTGGGCGGGGTGCTTGCCGTGGCGGTGGTGGCAATAGGTGATGCGGGAGCATTCATCGGCAAGGGAGTTGAAGCTCTCAACGATATGTCAATGTTTTCAAAGACGCTTCTGCCTTGCCTGACTGCGGCGGCAACAGCAAGCGGGGCTGTGACATCCGCCGCGGCGAAATATGCGGCGACGGCGCTTTTCATGGACATCATAATTACTGCGGCTCAGTCGATTATCATTCCGCTGGTGTACGCATATATGGCGGCGGCAATTGCGGCGGCGGCACTGGACAGCCCGGCACTCGACAGCGCGGCGGCGCTCATGAAATGGCTGTGCGGAGCCGTGATAACGCTTGTGATGACCGGCTTCACGCTATATTTGAGCATCAGCGGTGCGGTCTCCGGCGCGGCTGATGCGGCGACAGCCAAGGTGGCTAAGAGCGCGATCTCGGCGGCACTGCCGGTGGTGGGCAGCATAATATCGGATGCGGCATCCACGGTGGTGGCGGGCGCGGGTCTTCTGCGCAGTGCAGTGGGTGCCTTCGGCATGGTTGCCGTGGCGGGCACCTGCCTTGCGCCGTTTCTGTCTCTGGGCCTGCAGTACCTTCTCTATAAGGCCGCGGCGGCGCTGGCAGGGGTGTTTGCGGATAAGCGCATCGGCTCGCTCATCTCGGCACTGGGCGGCGCGTTCGGCACAGTGCTGGGCGTCGTAGGAGCGGTTGCGATCATGCTTTTCATATCGATCATTTCACTTATTAAGGTGGTGGGAATATGACAGCTGCTGTGGCAGCGTGGGTTCGGGGACTTGTGGGCGCGGCGGCCCTTTGCGCAATTGCGCTGGCGCTGTGTCCGGCGGGCAGGGTGCGGCGTGTGCTGAATCTGGTTTGCGGTGCGGTCATGGCGGTGTCACTGCTGGCGCCTGTTGTGAGCTTTGACTTTGCCGAATATTCCTCTGCGCTTGCAAAATACAGCGAGACGGCACTCGACAGCTCTGCGGACGGAAAAATTGCGGCAGAAAGGCTCAACAGAGCTATCATACAAGACGAGTGTGCGGCATATATATTGGACAAAGCGGACGCGCTGGGCGTGGCCGTGATTCAGGCGGAGGTCAGGGCGGAATGGAGCGAAGAGGGATATTGGTTTCCGTCAGAGTGCAGCATTGTCGCGACAGACCCGGCAAATTCTGCCCTCCAAAATGCTATAGAGGCAGAGCTGGGTATACCGCCTGAGCGTCAGACCTGGGAGGGGGGAGTGTGAGCGGAGTGTTGGAAAAGCTGGAAAAGTATAAGTATCTACTGCTGATGCTGCTCCTGGGACTGATTCTGATTCTTCTGCCCACGGGATCAAAGGACTCGGGTCAGACGGCTTACAACTCGACGGCAACAGAGGCTGAGGCACGGCTGGAGTCCGTGCTCGGCACCATTGAGGGCGTGGGGCACATAAGTGTGTTGTACTCGGAGGATGGCGTGGTGGTTGTCTGCTCGGGAGCCGGGTCCGCGCGCGTACGATTGGATGTGGTTAATGCCGTGACCGCCTATACCGGCTACGGAAGTGACCGGGTGACAGTGCTTAAAATGAAGCAAACAGATTAATATTGGGAGGCAAAAACGTGAAAAAGGCAAAAAGGAATATAATCATCGTGACGGTGCTGCTATTCGTATGCGCGGCTGTGTATCTGAACTGGTCGTACAATAACAAGTGGGGCGAGGCAGACTCGGCAATGGTAAAGGCGGAGGACGAAGCAATGGCGGCGGCAAAGGACAAAAAAGACGATGCCACGGCTGTGTCCGACTACTTCGCCGGGGCCCGGCTGACGCGCCAGACCTCCCGCGATGAGGCGCTGCAGCTGTTGCAGACCGCTGCAGGCTCGGAAGGAGTGTCCCAGGAGACGATTGATTCGGCGATGAATACAATCGCCGTGATGGCGACATGGTCTATGCAGGAGACACAGGTGGAAAACATGCTCATAGCCAAGGATTTTGCCGACTGTGTTGTGTACATGTCAAACGGCGGAGTTACCGTGGCGGTTCCGGCCCCGGCTGAGGGATTGTCAGCGGCGGCGGTGGCCAGGATAACGGAGATAATAACCTCCGAGACCGACTACGACGCAACGCAGATAAATGTGATCGAAATTCGCGATGGAGTGCCCGTTGAGGACGTAGCTTCTACAGGTGAGGATACGCCCTCTGGCGAAGTTATAGACGCTGCATGATGAAAACCCGCCCTACTGTGAGCAGTAGGGCGGGTTTTTGCATAAATACTTAAATTATGCACTTTATTTTCCTTGGCTTACGTGGTATACTATATTGCTATATCATGCAAGGAGGTCAGCGAAATGACCGCAAATTATATTACCTTCAACGATGAGAAGGGGAGCGTTAACATCTCTGAGGATGTTATTGTCGCCATGGTTCGCGCAGCAATCAATGAGATCGACGGAGTAGCGTCCCTGTCCAACAATTCCGGTGCGGAACTTGCCGAGATTCTGGGCATAAAGTCTGCCACCAAGGGCGTCAAGGTTCAGATAAAGGAAGGCATAGTGAATGTTGATGCGATAATCATGGTTCGTTATGGCTCGAATGTCGTGAGCGTTGCAAAACAGGTTCAGCAGACTGTCACAGCCGCGGTAGAATCCATGACCGGCATGGGACAGCCTATTGTCAATGTCCATGTCTCAGGAGTCGCGTTCGACAAATGACAAGAACAAAAGCTAGAGAGATTGCCGTGCGGCTGAGCTATGCTGTTGCCGCAACGGGAGATGAGCCGGAAACTGTTATAGACAGCTTTTTCGATGATGAGCACTATACCAGCCTTCTGAATGAGGACGAGCTGTTTTCCGGAAAGCCGGATGAGAAACAGCTCGACTATATCCGGAGACTGGTCGGCCTTTGCGCCGAAAAACGTCAGGAGCTGGACAAGTATATAGAGAAATATTCTAAAGGGTGGAAGCCGGAGCGCATAACGCGTACGGCTGCCGCTGTGCTTCGCTGTGCACTTGCTGAGATACTATTCATGGACGATGCACCTGCCTCTGCCGCCATAAACGAGGCGGTGGAGCTTGCAAAGCGCTATGACGAGCCGGAGACCGTGTCCTTCATAAACGGTGTCCTCGGCGGCTTCATGCGCGGCGAGATGGGTGCCGAACCCATGGAATCCGAACAGCAAGCGGAGGCCGAGCCTGAAATCGAAGTGGAGAGCGAACAATGAGCTGGCGGGAACCGATAAGCGTCTCGGAGCTCAACGGGCGCGTCAAGGGGCTTGTTGAGGCGGACCCGCTGCTTTCAAATGTTGCGGTTCGCGGTGAGCTTTCAAACTACAA
>CAZHUG010000065.1:0-11296 GCA_964535405.1 uncultured Oscillospiraceae bacterium
AAGCCGCCAGGGATCTCCTTGGCGAGCTCCTCCGCCCTGGCGATGGCGCCCTTCATGCCCTTGGCGCCCTCGGTGAGCACCAGCTCCGCGCCGTAGGCCTTCATCAGCTGACGGCGCTCGACGCTCATGGTCTCAGGCATGACGATGATGATCCGGTACCCGCGCGTGGCGGCGACGGAGGCGAGACCGATGCCCGTGTTCCCGCTCGTCGGCTCTATGATGACCGAGCCGGGGCCCAAAAGCCCTTTATCCTCCGCGTCATCTATCATGGCCTTGGCAATGCGATCCTTTACTGAACCTGCGGGGTTGAGGTATTCCAGCTTTGCAAGAATACGCGCCTGCAGGCCGTGGCTTTTCTCAATGTGCCCCAGCTGCAGCAAGGGTGTCTTGCCGATGAGCTGGTCAGCAGATGTGTAATAACTCATTTTATTACCAACCTTTCCAGTAGGTTAATTGGATTATAAAACCCCGAGCATCATTTGTCAATAGCTAATTTAGGATTATTTTGGAGCAGGATTGAAATCCTACTAATTCAGCGGTATAATATGTAATAGGAAGATTGGAGGCCTTGACATGATGATTTCGACAAAGGGGCGCTATGCCCTGCGCGTGATGGTTGATCTGGCGGAGCATCAGACCGAGGGCTATCTGCCGCTCAAGGATATTGCGCATCGTCAGGAGATATCGGAGAAATACCTTGAGACAATACTAAAATCTCTCGTGGGTGGCAAGCTGCTTGCCGGCCAGCGCGGCAGGGGCGGCGGCTACCGGCTCACACGTGCTGCGGAGCAGTACACGGTAGGGGAAATTTTGCGCCTGACTGAGGGCAGCCTGGCGCCTGTGGCCTGCCTGAAGGAAGAGGGGGAGCCCTGCCCGCGATTATCGGCTTGCCGCACCTTATCGATGTGGCAGGAGCTTGACGGGCTCATATCCGGCTATCTGGACAGTGTGAGTCTGGCGGATCTCATCAACACGCCGCTCGACGGGAACGATTACGTAATATAAAAAAAGCAGTGGACAGGTTTTGGCCTAATCCACTGCTTTTTGCATTTATAATACTATCTGACGCGTCTGCCGGGGGCCGAGGGTATCAGCGCCTCATCGCGGTATTTTGCCACGGTTCGGCGAGAGACCTCAAAGCCGCGCCCCTGAAGAAGCTCCGAAAGCTCACGATCGCTGAGCGGCTTTGCCGGGTTTTCTGCGGCGATGAGCTCCTTTATGATGGCCAGTGCGCCCTGTGCCGTGCCGCCGTCACTTCCGGCGAGCTCCTGCGCGAAGAAATGTGACAGGGGATAAACGCCCCAGCGGCAAAGAAGAAATTTGCCCCGGACAGCTCGGGAGATCGTGGAGGGGTGAACATCGAGCTTTTCGGCAAGCTCTGTCATGGTCAGCGGCTGCATGGGCGAAACACCGTCGAGGAAGAAATCGTGCTGTACTTCCACAATTGAGCCTGCGCAGGTCAGAAGCGTGTCGCGCCGCCGCTCTACGCAGTTGATTGCCCAGCGCGCCTGTCGCAGCTTGTCCGAGAAATACTCACGTTCGGAGTCGGACAGGCCGGGGCTGTCGGCCATGGATGCGTAGTAGGCATCAACGCCGTAGCTGGGCATATAGCGGTCTGCGGTTGAGACCTCAAAGCCGGTTTCGGTTTTGGTGATTTCAATATCAGGCAGAACATAGGGCGTATCCCCGCCGTCCGCAAAGCCGTTTGACGGCCTCGGCTCAAGCGAAGATATGATATCGCGGGCATCGCTGACGCTCGCTATAGAGGCTCCCAGTTCGTTAGAAATGTGGTTTAGCTGACCTTTTGCCAGGCGGTCAAGATAATCGGTGCAAATTTTGCGGGCAAGCTCGCTTTCGCAGCCGCGCCGGTCGAGCTGTATGCACAGGCACTCCGACAAATTTTTTGCGCCCACTCCGGGCGGCTCAAGTGACTGAAAAACCTTCAAGGCGTACTCGTAACGCTCCCATGAGCCGCCGAAAACGGATATATTGCCGCAATCCTCGGGCAGATATCCCCGAGAATCCATTTCGCCCTCAAGATAGAGCAGCTCGCGCCGCATGAGCTCGGGAATACGCAGTGCCATGATCTGCTCGTGTATGGAGTCTGTCAGCGTCTCATACTGGGGCGCGGGCGGAGCAAATTCCTTGGGCCCGTCATCCTTCGTGCCTGTCTTGCTGACGGCACGGGTGGAAGCTGCCCTCAGCGGTGCCTCCAGCCGGGACTTGGGCGGTGATTCCTTCAAAAGAGGATTTTCCAGCGCCAGCTCGCGCAGGTACGCCTCCAGTTCCATCGAGGTCATTTGCAGAAGCTTCATGGAAAGCTGCATCTGCTGACCCAGAACAAGACGGGTTTCTTTCCTTAGAGTAATCTCCAGGTCATTCACCTCCTGGTTAAAATAAAAGCATTCTTATTCTAACACAGTTGGCTGTCTTTATCTATAGGCGTGATAAAAGAAAGGCGGAAATAAGGGCTTTTTCAGATAATTTGAAGAAGTTGGCAGAAGGCTTGCTGTAGGCTCAGCCCGCAAACGAGATATTCCCGTCAGCGGTGACCGACATAACCTGAGTGGCACTGCGGATATAGGCCATGAGCTCCATGAGATCGCTCTCGTTGCCCTCGCTCGTGTAAACCTGCTCAAGTGTCAGCTCCCGATCCAGCGCGGCGTAGGCGGCGTCGGGTCGCGCTTCTGAGGCTATGCAGATTTCGACTGCCTCCATAAGCACGGACGGGTCGGACACTATCCCGATTATTTCACCGTCGAGCAGGACGCGCCAGACATTTTTCACGCCCTCGGTCTCATCCAAAAGTGCGCGCGCGAGTGCCGTCTGCTTGCCCTCGGGCTGGGAGAAGGACAGGTGCAGCTTCAGTTCGTATTCCGGCAGGGCGGACTTGCCCTGAGAGATCTCATCCGCTGCCGCCTGAGCGGTATAAACCGCGGCTGAAGCAGTCTCACGCGACCACTGGCCGTCGAGCTTGCGCCCGGAAACCGTGACGCTGTAGACCGGGTTTAGGCTCAGCACCAACAGCATTATTGCAGATAGACCTGAAAGACACAGCTTCTTAATTAGCATTCCAATCACCTCTGTGGTTAACATAACATACAAATCGATACAGTCAAGGCCTTCGACGAAAGCTCCCAAAAGCTTTGCAATTTCACGCTGCCTTTTGGCATAGGATGTACAAATGAAAGTCTAGGGGGACATGACCATGGCATATGAGGACAAGGCAAAGCTCGGCAGCAAGCCACACCGTATCATACTTGAGGAGCGCAGCAAGCTCTCAGTCACGGGTGTCGAGGATGTGGAGAGCTTTGACGAGGAAAGGATTGTTCTGCGGACAGTCAAGGGTGACTTAATCGTGACCGGCGAGGGTTTGCATATCGGCAAGCTCAGTCTGGATACGGGTGAGCTCTGCGTGGAGGGACTGGTGCGTGAGCTCTCGTTTGAGGAAACGCAAAGCGGCGGCTTTTTCAGCCGGCTGTTTGGCTAAGCTATGAATAACCCGATAACTGAGCAGGCGGCACAGGCAGCGCTTGCGGTTTTGCTTGGGGTTACGCTGAGCCTTGTGTACGATTTTCTGAAGGCA
This sequence comes from uncultured Oscillospiraceae bacterium, assembly GCA_964535405.1. Lineage (GTDB taxonomy): Bacteria > Bacillota > Clostridia > Oscillospirales > Oscillospiraceae > Scatomorpha. The sequence continues at coordinate 3,587 of CAZHUG010000065.1, forward strand.
ATCAGGCTCAAGTCGCGCCGCGCGGGAGTGACTGTGCTGTTGGATATATTATTCTGCGCCGTGCTGACGCTGGCGCTTTTCAGCTTCGGACTTGGCCCCGGGAACGGCAGCTTGCGCATATTTATGCTCGTGGCTGTTTGCGCAGGAGCGGGCATGTATGCGCTGTCAATATCACCATATGCACTGTCAGTTTTTGCCTTTTTCGTCGATTGCATATGGAGAGTTGCTGCTCCTATAGCCAAAATCTTGGCAAAAAGCCAAAAAGTTATTAAAAAAGCAAAAAACATCTTCCCAAAAAATGATTCAGGGGGTACAATGATAAGGAATATCCGCATGGGGCGAAAACGCCCAAATGATGCGGGCGAAGGGAGCGACGATATTGAGGCGCGGAAGAGCAGGTTTGATTACTCTGCTTGTCATCGTGGCTCTGGTGCTGTACGCATTGGGGAGCCTCGCATCGACCCGGAGCCAAATAGAGAGATACGCCCAGAAAGCAGACGAGCTTCGAGACGAGGTAAGCGAGCTGGAAAGAGAAAACGCGCTTCTTGAGTACGAGACGCGACGAAGCTCTGAGGATGAGATGATCGAGTATATTGCGCGAAGTCGCCTGGGTCTAGTATACCCCGGCGAAGTTATATTCTATGATACTGAAGATTAATTTGCCAGAAATAATTTGTGGCAGCAGCATTTTTACAGGGGGATAAAGGGCATTTATGCAGCTTGAAGTGGGAATGATAGTAGAGGGCAAGGTCACTGGCATCACGAAGTTTGGTGCTTTTGTAGCCCTGCCGGAAGGCAAAAGCGGATTGGTGCACATATCCGAGATTGCAAACACGTTTGTAAACGATGTGCACGATTATGTCCAGGACGGCCAAGAGGTCAAGGTCAAGGTTATCGGCATCGGAGACGATGGCAAGATAAACCTGTCAATTAAAAAAGCCGAAGCGCCGCCTCCGGGAGCTAGACCCGAGCGCCGCGCGCCGCGCTCTGATGCGGGAGGTGCTCCGCCGAGGCCCTATGTTCAGAGCCGCCCGCCTGTTCAGCGCGTCGCCAACGGACCTACCGGCGATGTGAGCTTCGAGGATAAGCTCAAGCAGTTCATGCAGGATTCTGACAGCCGCATGGCGGACAACAAAAGAATTTCGGATCACCGCACCTCGCGCAGAAAAAAATAACGACTACCGCCAAAAGGGGTCTGCTGTCTTGTAAAGGGCATGAAGGCAGACCCGTTTCAGTATGCTCTTGTATATGAGGACGGTATGAACCGGAAAATCCCCTCAGAACGCCTTACAATGGCGTTCTGAGGGGATTTTGTCTTTAATAATCGACCTGCCTTTTGGTATTTAGTCCTCCAGAAGCCCGGCAAGCTCATCAATAAGCTCGCCAAACAGGTTTAGGGCGGCGTTCACCGGCTCGGGAGTGCTGATGTCAACACCGGCAATTTTGAGCAGGGAAATGGGGTCGGTGGAGCAGCCGCCTGAAAGGAATTTCAGATAATCCTGGACAGCTGGCTCGCCCTCGCGCAAAATTCGCGCAGACAGTGCCATCGCGGCGGAGAAGCCTGTGGCATACTGATATACGTAGAAATGGCGGTAGAAATGGGGGATGCGCGACCACTCCATTGCAATCTCGGGGTCGGAGACGATGCCGTCGCCGTAGTAGAGCTTGTTGAGCTCCAGATAAATTTCGCAAAGCTGTTCAGCAGTCAGCGTCTCGCCCGTCTCGGAAATTTGATGAATCTTTAACTCGAACTCGGCGAACATGGTTTGGCGGTACAGTGTTGTGCGGAACTGCTCGAGGAAATAGTTTATGAGAATCGCGCGCTGCTTTTTGTCCGTGGTTTTACCCAGCAGATATTGCATCAGCAGAGCCTCGTTGCAGGTAGAGGCGACCTCGGCCACGAAAATCACGTAGTCGGCATCGATAGGAGACTGGTGTTTGTTGCTCAGATATGAGTGCATGGCGTGACCCATCTCGTGGGCGAGGGTAAACTCGGTGTCCAGATTGTCCTTGTGGTTGAGCAGCACGAAGGGGTGCAGCGGACTGCCGATAGAGTAGGCGCCGGAGCGCTTGCCCTCGTTTTCATAGATATCCATCCAGCGCTCCTCGAAGCTGCGTGCAAGAACCTCGCTATACTCCTTGCCAAGCACCTTGGTAGAGGCAAGAACGTCTTGGCGCGCCTGCTCGAAGCTGATGGTCTGGTCTGCCTCAGGCAGCATGGAGGCATAAATATCGTACATGTGCAGCTCGTCAAGGCCCATCGCCTTGCGTCGCAGATCCATGTAGCGGTACATTTTATCCAGATTCTGGTGCACGGATTCGATGAGGTTGTGATAAACAACTTCGGAGACCTCGACAGGCATCAGTGCGCTCTGCAGCGAGCTTTCGTACTTGCGTGCTTTTGCGAAGAACACACACTTGCTGACCTCGGCATCCAGGGTTGCGGCGAACATGTTTTTAGAGTCGCCGTACACACCGTACAGCGCCTTGAAGGCGTTCTCGCGCAGGGTTCTGTCGTCGCTCTCAAGCAGGGAGCCGTAGGAGCCGTTGGAGAGTGTGTACTGCTTGCCCTCGCTGTCGGCCACGCTGGGGAATTTCATGTCTGCGTACACAAATGCGCCAAAAATATTGCTGGGGCCGGAGGCGGGCGTGCCTGCGGCGGAGAGCAGGTTTTCCTCGGCGGGAGAGAGGATGTGATCCTTGTTTAAGCGTGAGCGGGTGATGTATCTGCGGTATTTTTCAAGCTCAGGCAGCTCGGCGTAAAAGCCGTCGAGCATATCCTGGCCCAGCGCCACCAGCTCAGGCTGCTCGAAGCTGGTCGCGCCGTTAAGCTTCACGATGAAGGAGAAGCAACGACCCTTCATTGCAAGGTAGTTTGAGTTTGCGGTATCCTCGTCGCTCTTCATGAAGGTGTAAACATAGAGCTTCTCGACAGTCTGTATCCCCTGTTCGTAGCGCGTGAGGAAATTAAAGAGCGTCTGCGCCGACTCGCCAAGTCTGCCCTTGAAGGCAGCCATCTCGTCAACAAAGGACTGGCAGGACTCAAACTCCGCGGTCCAGGCCTCGTCGCTGGGGTAAAGATCCTCAACAGCCCAGCAGTCGGCGGGATTTTGCTCGCCGCGCTTGGGAATTTTCATTTCGTGTGACATGCAGTTCCTCCTATAATGTGTGTCTTGATTAAAAAGTATTGTAGGAGCATTTTACCATATCTCATGGGCTGATTCAATAGAATAGAGCGGCGGAGGATAATTTATCCTCCGCCGAAATTATTAGCCGAACAGGTTTTTAAAGAAGTTTACAATGGACTCAACGACGTTTGAGACCTTCTGGAAGAAGCTCGAAACGCTCTCCTTGGCCTTGCCGAGCTTTTTAATGGTGTCCTGTATGGATTCAACTTTCTCCTTGAGTGCTGCGGGGTCGAGCTTTTCCATCGCGCGGCACAGAGAGATGAGCTGTTTAATCTGCGAGTCAGTCAGTGTGACATCAATGTCCTTGGCGATGCTGCGAATCTCGTTTGCGAGCTCCTCATCGCTCATGTTGCGTGTCTCGCCCAGCAGGAGCTTGAGCTGGTTTACAATCTCGACCGAGTCGTAGCTTCCGATCTGCTCTGCAAGCTCTGCCGTGAGAGTGAGCTCCTGAGTGCTGACAAGCTTTGCGGTTTCGTCCAGAACCTCGCCTGTGATATCCTCATACGCCATGTATACGCCGGTCAGGGCAGCGGTGCCGGATACCTCAAATGGTGCGGCAACGATGACCCTCGCGTCGGTGATGCCGGCGGTGGCAAGTGCGCTTATATACATCTGAGCCGTGCACCAGTTTATGTTGCTGGTGTCAACCTCAAGACCTGCGCCCTCGGCAAGAACCTCAATGTAAACGCAGGAGATGGAGCGAGTGCCGATGAGAGAATTATCCACGTAGCCCTCAAGATACTTCCGCTCGTCAGCGTTTGTGACACGCAGCTCCTCAATATCGCCGCGCTTCACACCGAAGGCAGTGTAGACACTTTCGATTTGTTCATCCGTCAGGTTTGCGCCGATAACGGCTCTCGCCTCGCCCTCGTCAACAGCCAGGGCACCGACGGCGCCGCCGAGCATGCAGACTACGAGTAAAAGTGATAAGACTTTTTTCATAAATTTACCCTCCTTAAATGGGCACTTTACAATATGACGATTTAACTTTGCCAATGTTTCAAAGTGGCTGCTTGGCAATTCTTGCCCAACGCCGCGGATATTTCTCCGGACTGGCAGCTATTTTTCTTATTATGACCGCGCTGTGATTAAGCTCGGTTCCGGGAACGTGGTAGGGGCGGATGCCCTCAAGCACGCCGCCGAGTATCCCTATGGCACTCTCGGCCTCCTCGACCTCAGAGACGCTCTCCGGTCCTTTCATGGCGATGAATACGCCGCCTGTGCTGACAAGCGGCAGGCAGAGCTCACAGAGAGAGTTCAGCCTTGCCACTGCACGGGATACGGCGATATCAAAGCTCTCGCGCAGCTCCGCGGGTGCCTCCTCGGCACGGCAGCTGAGAAAGCTGATATCCTCGAGACCCAGCAGCTCGGCGCTGTCACGCAGAAAATCGACCCTCTTCTGCAGGCTGTCGAGCAGGGTGAGTGTGATGGTCGGCTCGGCAATCTTGAGCGGCAGACCCGGAAAGCCCGCGCCCGTGCCGACATCTATTACGCGCTTGTTTGAGAAATCTTCAAGACCCAGCAGGGCGCAGCAGTCGAGAAAATGCCTCCGGGCGATGTTCTCTTCACCAGTGATGGCGGTGAGGTTCATGACGGCGTTTCGCTCGGTCAAAAACTCATAGAATTGCCGAAAGCGCACATATGCCGCGGCGTCCGGCTCCAGCCCGAGCTCCGCAAGGCCGGTTTTAAGTACATTTTCCATCTGCATCTCCTAAACAAACTATATCGGACGCACTTCAGTGCGTCCGATATTATATCATGTTCTCTTGTTCTATGCAATCATGCGTAGAAGTCGTGGTCGCCTATGCTGTCGACAAAGGTGCGTGTGTTTCGGAACCACTGGGTGATTCCTACATCGGGATTGACGAAATACAGGCTGTCGCCCGCGATGTCGCAACCCTCAAGGCAGAGCTTTGCGGCGATGACGGCAAGTTCGCTCGGCTCGGCATAGATTCCGCCGGTCTGAACCGGTGAAAACTGAATTCCGTAGCGCGAGTCGAATATAACCTCATAAACTCCGTCGGGAAAGGCGGAGGAATGGACTCTGTTCAAAACAACATTGCCGACGCCAAGCATGCCGTCGAGCGCCTGATTGCCTGATTCCGCGTTTATGATTCTGGAGAGCCAGTAAACGTCGTCCTCATCGTAATATGTATCGCCGCTCTCAATTGAGCCGGCAGTATCGTTCTCGTCAATGTTGACGCTGTTTGTGGCGCGGTCTACCACCAATGTGTGGCCTAAGAGCTTGGCGAGCATGGTGACAGGCCAATACGTTTCGCCATCCAGTTGCTGTGGCTGACTGTCCAGATAGAAATATCTGCCCGATATTTCCGCATACTCCCCGCTGTCGGAGACGTTCAGGGCAGCTCCGCATATTTCGTTTTTGCTGCACGGCAGATCGAATGTCTTGCCGAATTGCTCAAGCGTCATATACGCCTCGCCGTCCACATTGGCGCACTCCGTGGAGAGCATGCCGTCGACATAGACGGATATAACATCGGCTGGCTCAGTTTCGAAAATCAGCGACACGGCTGTGGGTGTCATGATGAATCCGGACATGCTGAGCCACAGAAGACAGACGATGAGCAGCAGAACAATATTAACTTTCTTGTTTTTGACCATATTGCACCTCGGCTATCGCAGTTGCGGTTAGCAGTCGTCCCAGATGATGAAATGGACGGCATACTACTTTCTGCAATAATTATAGTCAAAAACAGGAGTCGAATTCAATCGGTATAATGCACAAACAACGTTTTGCAAATTTAATTAATCTAACGAAGACACCACATTATATGCAAAAAAATGTCGAATTTTGAGCTTTGACACTACATCTTGTGTTGTGCGTTCTGCCGATAAAAGCAGTTTCGACAAGTTTTTACAAAAACTTTTTTGAAACTCTGCAAGTTTGGTTTACAAAATCGACAGAAACTGTAACTTTTGTAACTATTTCGACATATTATGTAAACGGATTTTTAGATCTTGTCGAGGCATTGACGCAGTGCAAGGCTGAGTTGATCGGGGCATGAGGTTTGCTTCATGCCACATTTTATGCCCTCCATACGACTGATGGCCTCATTTGCATCCATCCCCACAACGAGCTTTGAAATGCCCTGAAGGTTGCCGCTGCACCCCCCTGAGATGGTAACATTGCGAATAATCCCGTCCTCAATCTCCACCGACATCCTCGACGAACAGACTCCGCGGGGTCTATAAATATGTGTCATGTCGCACGTCCTTTCAGCAATTTACTCGGCCTGAGCACTATACCATAATCGTTACGATTTGAAAAGGGCTAAGGGGCCTGGGCGCATTATTTTGGCTTTTGCCGCATAGTTCTTATGGGAGGGGGTGATGCTATGGGGCCTGGTGCGAAAAAGCTGGCAATGGCCGGGGTCATGGTGCTTGGGCTGAAGCTTGCAACTGTCCTGGGTGCAGGCGCCGTAATCGGTGACTGGATAGAGGGTTTGGCAGATGACGGGAAGCTCATTTCCGCCTCACTCAGCCTTGAGCTCGGTGTGAAGGACGAAGCGCAGACGCCGGAGCCGGGCAGTCCCGGGCAGACAGAAAACCCGGAGGAGGCGACGGCAACACCTGAGAACACACCGGATGCAGAACCCACGCAGTCACCGGATGCGACAGCTCCTAACTACACGGCGGACGGCACGGAGATTTTGGAGACGACGATCTATGGCGGACTGGCCATACGCAACAACACAAGCTATGATATAAATGTGGCCGGTCTCGTGACCTCCGGTGCGCCTCAGACACTGCCGGCAGAGGGGCCGCAGATACTAATCATACACACCCATGGCAGTGAGGCATACACGCCGGATTCGGTCGACAAGTATGTGGCGACGGATACGGACCGCACCGAGGATACCAATTATAATGTAGTGCGTGTTGGTGATGCACTCGCCGCGGCGTTTGAAAAGCAGGGGCTTCGAGTGCTGCATGACCGCGAGATATACGACTATCCCAGCTACACCGGCTCCTATTCGCGCTCGGGCGAGGCGATTGCGGCATACATGGGGGAGTATCCGGATATTGCCATCGTCATCGACCTGCACCGCGACGCACTCGGGGATGGTGACGTCGTATATAAAACCGTGGCGGAACTCAACGGTGTCTCAGCGTCTCAAATCATGATGCTCGTCGGGACGGGCGAAAATGGCCTGGATCATCCGGGCTGGGAGGACAATTTGCGCCTGGCCCTATACCTTCAGCAAGCAATAAACACGACGCACCCGACGCTTGCGCGGCCGATTACAGTCGCACAGGAGCGCTATAATCAGCACTTGTCGAGCGGCTCGATGATACTGGAGGTTGGCTCCAGCGGCAATACCCTGAGAGAGGCGCTGTCAGCTGTCGAACTCTTCGCCGAGGTGGCGGGCCCTGCACTGCTGGAGCTTGTCGAGGAAGCTTAATAAAAATGAATAAAATCTCCCATGTCGGTCAATGATTACTGAAAACAGACATGGGAGGTTTTTCATATGAAGGTATCCGATATTATGTCTGACCGGGT